>CAXAHZ010000016.1:0-13305 GCA_963968875.1 uncultured euryarchaeote | reverse complement strand
CTCATTGTGAATCTTGAAAGCCAATGTTGCTTGCAAGAAGTGGCGATATTACATCAACGCACGCTTTCAGCAGTCCGTTCGCGGATTTCAATACTCTATGAATTAGGGAAGCTCTACCTTGTCGCCCCAGGGACGTTGGATGAATTGATTAATCGGCAATCACAACAAGCAGGTTCAAAACGGGATGCACGGTCGCGGTGACTGGAGAGAGACATATGGTTGAACTCGTTGATTACAAATGCGCTGACTGCGGAAGCCTGGAATCGTTCCATCGTGAGCGAAATGGAATCAGTTGCAAGGCGTGTGGATCCCGTATCTTCATGAAACTCCGCCGTCACGGCACAAAGCGCATCGAAGCAAACTGAACATCACCTCCTCGCAGAGTTGAAAGACCTTGGACATGTTCCTGTTAACATGACGATGTGGCTTGAGCAATATCAACCCCATCTTTTTTCTGAACTTGTTGCCCCACCGAGTCTTCTCAAGGCTCTTGAACGGGCTTCAATAGGCTCAAACCCACCACATCTGCTTCTTTCCGGGCCTGCGGGGTGCGGAAAAACTGCGGCCTACAAACTCGTCTGCCGTCAAGTATTGGGTCCTTCATGGGCTTCTACAACGCACATTCTTCAAGCAAGAGATTTAGCGAAAACCGCTGGAGCGATGGCTAAATTTGAGGCATTCCTCCGCCCAGCAGGCTCGGGTTCGGAAGATACACTTGCCGGCAGAACCAGCCTTGACGCCTTTGACCATACAATGAGCCAAACTGGAGACGGAACTCCTGCCCCAGCTGGCCAAGAATCAAGACGAGATAGTTCGGCTAACAGAGCTCCTGTGTCGCGAATCATTGTCATTGAAGATGCAGATTATCTCGGGCACGCAAGACAGTCTTACCTCCGAAGGATGATGGAGGAAAGCAGCCGTAGCGCCCGTTTTATTTTTACAACACACACCCCCTCTCGGATGATTGAAGCATTACGCAGCAGGGTCCAACATATTCGTTTTCCTGCTCTTTCAAGGGTGATGATTGAGCAACGCCTCAATACAATTCTCGGCTTAGAGGCTCACGACGCAGCGCTTGGCCTTGTCGGCGATGTTGCACATGTGGCGGATGGCAATCTTAGGAAGGCGATCTTCATGATTCAAATTCTCGCTCAGAGAAATCTTCTCCACGACCGAAAAAACGTCCAGATATTGATGGCGAACAACTCACTGCGTGAAGTCCAACTTATCCTGGAGGAGGCATTACGGGGCCGAGTCCACGATTGGAGATGGGAAAAGAAGGGTGAGAAAAACAGCAGGGTGTTGAAAGGTGCCATGGGTGCACTGGACCACATGATGAACGCCCATGAAATGGATGCCAGAGAAGTTGTTGACCGGTTTCATCGCTTTCTTACGGTAGGGCGATCGCATTTTGAACCCGCTCTGTTGACCGAAATGCTGGACGCCCTTTCCCGATGCGATATGTCAATCCAACGTTCGGCTCAAGGGCGGATTCAACTTGAATCGTTCTTACATGATGTAGCCGAGATTGGCTCAACTCATGCTAAGGCAAAGGTAGCGGAAGCATCTTGAAACATTGACCATCACGCCGGATTGGGCGTGTAGCACAGCTGGATAATGCACCGGCCTCCTAAGCCGGAGATCGCGGGTTCGAATCCTGCCGCGCCCGCCATTTTATTTGGACAAGAGCCATATTCAACGGTGCGTACGCAGGTACGGTGGCGCCATGAAAGAAGGAGAAGAGGGCAATCTCACAACGGCCCTACCCGACCCTTACGGCCACGGTTTCGTACGGGCCGAAAATCCGATTCAGAGAACCGTTGAAAAATGGCAAAAGCAAGAAGATCTACGACTCAAAGTGGGAAGCTTTGCTCGAAAACGAATCCTTCTCGTATTACGAGGAATTCTCGGATTGAGCGTCGCTATTGTAGCCCTAGTCTCAGTTCTTTTCCCAGAAACCGCCCCCCCCAATCCGGGATATGTGATTTTGTTCTGGCTGGCTCCACTTACGCTCTGTATAATGCCTCCTCTGTTTGCTGGGGAGGCCATGTGGCAGTCAATGCAAGCCAGGATATCGCTGCGGGAAATTGATGAAGATGCAGCTGGAGGGAAGTTTTCACTCCGGTCTCAACCCGGAATGGACCGTATCTTGGAAGGCCTTACCGATGTGCGCCGCCACAATTCAGTCAACGCCCTCCTCGCCTTCAGCGCAGTGTTCTTGCTGGGACTTGGGACGGTTATCGCTGAAGATTCTCTCGTTTGGAATCTTTCCTTCCTAGTAGCCATGACGCTTGGTTTTGCCCATACATTTCACTCATATTTCACCACCGACACGGTTCGGCAACAAGGCGACAAAATGCCGTGTCTTGTCCACCATGCCCCAACCCACCACCCAACCCAACTCGGTTCAATTCTAGGCGAACTGATCGTTCTTCACCTTGACCCTGACCTTTACTTGGAATGGTTGGAGTGGCTAACTGAATTTAGAGAGAGTATTCTTCCCGGATACGACAAAGATCAATCCTGGGAACGGGTACTCTACATCCTTCACCTGCACGCTAACGAAGAACTTGATGACGATATGGCTATGGCGGAGTTAACGGAATTCATACGCCCAGATGCATTGAATTCAATCCTACTCAACGAGTCATCAAAATTCAACTGGCGCTCTTTACAACGGCTTCTCGAGCATGCTCGTGTATGGCAGCCAAGCGCCTTCCGCCTTCTTGAGCGGCTTCAGTTGGATTTGCTGGCCGGCTCCCCTATGCTCCTTCGGTCTCCATGGAGAATGGATGTCGCTTTAGATTCAGAGTGCGAAGAAGGAACTGGGCACCTTTTTATCGCACTGAACAATCAATCTTTCAAGCCCACCGTTGCCCGTATAGAGGTTGTTTGCCCTGGCGGAGAGCCCTTAGTGAGGGACCATCGTTTTGAGCTTCAACCCTGCCCACCTCCTCGCCATGCCGTTGAACTCAATGCGGCAAGTGAAGACGATGCTTTGGATTGGGTTCCCCGCTACCTCCAGAAAGGAGTGGTTTTGTGGCTTGGTGTCGCTTGGAGTGGCAGGTTACAAGGAGAACGCTATGTCCAGGTTATCCTCAGGGATGATGAGGGCGTTGTGATTGAATCTCGGGTGCTTCGGACGATCGTGAAAAACAGGAACAGCAGCCATTATAGGCAGAAAAATAAGAAACTTGAACAAGCCCGTTCCTGGGCATCAAAACCTCTTCCAGCAATGCGCTCTTGAGGCGAACAACACCTCAAAAATGATGTGTGCTAACAAACAGATGAAGCGCGCTCCTTATGGCGGGCCGATGCTTCGCAAGGAATGTCGGAAGTGAAGTCATGGAAGCATGGGATGTCATCGTTTTAGGAGACGGCCCCGCAGCATTGCATGCTGCTGCCGAAGCCGCAAAAGAAGGAGCCAATACTCTACTGATGTCTGCAACAGGCCTTGGCGAACCAGGAATGGCCCCCTTATCCGGTCTTTCAGCATCGCTTCAAGAATCAAACAATCGTACCCATAGGGAGGACACAATCCGTTGTGGCGAATTTCTGTGTGACCAAGACGTGGTCTCTTCAACAACTGCAAAAGCAGTGAAGATGATTGATCTATTGGAGCGCCGGGGAGTTAACTTCCGCCGAGATGCCCAAGGTTTGCCCATGGTCCGAAAATCATTGGGGCACTCACAACCCCGCAACGTCAGTTCTGGAAGTACCACTTCCCGAGAATTACAACAAATCAGCGAAGAACAATGCATGCGTCACGGCGTCATCCGCCGAGGCGATCAGGTGCCACTTACACTGGTCCACAACCATCAGACCGTTACTGGAATTACCGCCCTGGATATGGTGAACGGCCGAGTCATCGGCCTCCAATGCAAGGCACTTATTGTTGCGGATGACGGATTTGAAGGAGCCTATACCAGCGGAATATCAGGCCTTGGCATGGACATGATCTTCCGTGCAGGTGTGCCGTTGCGAGACATGGAATTCGTTATGAAATACCCTCTTGCCGTCAAGGGCACCAACCTTTTCCTGCCCATGGATCTTCTAAACCAAGGCGCTCAAGTACACGAGGGAAGCGGAGCTCCTATCGAAGTCCATTCCATGAGCCCAATAGAAGCCTGCGCAGCTATTGAGGCCGCAGTACAACCCGTTCTTGACGCGAGAGACATGGGCGATAATGCTGCTTGGTGGGGCTCGCTGTTCCGATTGGTCAAACAACGCACTGGCATTGATATGAGTCGACAAACCATCGCCCTAGAGCCGGTCGTTGGACATACAATCGGTGGCCTTCCAGTTGATCTCAAGGGACGCTGCGTAATCGGTACATGGGCCCGATGGTTCACTGGACTCTTTTCTGCGGGTGACGCTGCTTGTACAGGGATGCATGGGGCGGCAACACTCCCAGGCAACCGGATGCTGGACGGTTTAACATCAGGAATTGCAGCAGGCGCTGAGGCGGGAACCTGGGTCAAGGGGCGATCGTTTGGCTCAACCGACCCTATTCTTTCTGCTTTGGAACAATCAACCGCAGATATTTCTGCAATGATGGGTAGCAATGAAGGAGGGCACGTCGTTCGTTGCGGCACAGTCATGGCCTCGGTCCGAACCGCTCTCAGCTCATCCTCGGATAATTCCAAAGACTCACTCTCCAATTTACTCACCAAACTTGAATCTGCAGCAGTTGCAGCTGAATCCATTCACGTTGACCAAACCTCCCTCATTGCAAATACAAATATCTTGGAATTGTTCAGGACTCAAGCATCGGTTCGAATGCTCATTGCATCAACACAATCGGGTATGGCAAGAGATGAATCCCGAGGGGTCTTTGTTCGGAGCGACTTTGAAGAGTCAAACAACGACCTTCTTCATCATAACACCGTTGACCACCAGGGGGCCATTGGGACGTTGGCTCTAAAGAAAGGAGAAGGCGGCCACTGGGTTCTTCCTCCACAATGAAGAAAGGTAACGAACCTCTCGCTTGGACCGATGGTGACACTGTTCGAGAGAATCCTGGATGGCGAGATCCCATCTCACCCCGTCGCAGAAGGCGAGCATTGGTACGCATTCCTTGACATATTTCCGCGCCGCGAAGGCCACACTTTGGTCATTCCCCGCAGAGGCGTACAACGCATAGCTGAACTCACTTCTCAAGAAAGGGCGGCCCTGATGGAGGGCGTCGCAGAAGTACAACGTGTTCTTGGAAAACATTTCTCCACTTCTGATTTCACCGTTTGCATCCATGATGGGCCTCTTGCAGGACAAGAAGTACCCCATGTTCACGTTCACGTCTTGCCCCGAAACAGCGGAGACGGAGGCGCTACGCTCATGGCGATGTGGCCGCCTCAAACGCAGGAGCCAGATCACCAGCAATTTGCTGACCTATCTGCTGCCTTATTCGGAGTTGAGCGATGATGGGGACCATTGTCACCGAGCAAGAAGAATTTATCCATAATGGAGAAGAATTGCCCATCCTTTCTTCGTCTGCAAAAAAGATGAGAATGGATAAATTGTTAGCAACCCCCCTCCCAACATACGACTCTAAGATTCCTGGCTCCTATGTTTGGACCAAAGTTGCATTTTGGATGTGCAGGCGCGTTTCTACCGTTCAGTTTAGAACAACCTCAACATCACGCGAAGTCCCACTTACCGAAGGTGGCGGGGGCTCAATGTGTTGCGCATGGCATACGAACGGCCTAATGGATCCCCTTGGCGTATTTCTTCAACATCCCAAGGAATTCGTTGTCGGCGGCCGCCATGATTTGGTTACGAGGCCCCTGCTGGGGTGGTGGACGAGAAAATTAGCAGTTCAACCCGTCGTCCGCAAGGCTGAACTCTTACGAGGAGGATGCACTGAAGAAGAAGCCCAACACATCAACGGTAGGTCCTTGCTTGCCCTTGCAAGCGGGATCACTCATGGCTTTGGTTGTGTATTGTTTCCTGAGGGAACAAGTCACGATAACTCCCATATGATTCGGTTTCGAACCGGCCCATTCCGAACAGTTCTCGCAGCAGCAGCCTTGGCTAAAGCCAGCAACCTTCCAATGCCGACGTTGCTGCCCGTGGGCCTTCATTACCGCCGAAGGGAATACTTTCGCACAGACCAATACATCGAATTCGGAGCACCTGTGACGATTCCAGAAGAAACCATCCCCGATGAATTGGTGGAGGCGGTAAGCAAAGGCAATTGGGTTGAGCCGCCAGCAGAAATGGTCTTTGCAGTGCGTGACAAATTACAAGAGAAGCTCCCAGCGTTTACGGCAAATACCGCTTCATGGGAAGAACATCGTGCATTGCATTTGCTCGCCCATCTGGAAGCCAGGTCTAAGAAAAAAAATCTTGGTACATGGCAACAAGAAGTTCATGCAGCACGAGCAATTAAACATCAAATGTCGCCGAATCAAGAGCAACTACCTCCCCTCCCCATTGAAGGGACTCTGATTGAGCAAGCGAAATCAGCTGCGGAGATATTGGAGCGCCACGGGCTTGACGGGCGTGACCTCAATGCAACTGGAAAGGAGCTCCGGAGGGCCAATCCACTTCACCTCATTCCATTTGGGATAAGGGCGTTATTGTTCATGATGTTCCTGCCGTTTGCCGTAACTTCACTAGGGGTCCAAGTTGCAATTGGTAGGATACTGGGCGATGATACAGACGAAGGCCTTGACGCCCGAACGAGTTACCAATTTCTCGCTGCCTTCTTTGGCTCTATCCTCGTTTGGCCCGTTGTCGCCGCATTGTGGGTAGGGGCCGGACTACTGTTCCATGAAGGGATTACAGATGCGGTTGGTTTTGATTGGCGCATCCTCTTTGGCGATTCTAACGGCATGCGCCTTTTCGCCGCCTTTTTAGTCTATTTAGCTATGTTTCCGCTGTTTTGGTTCAGTGGAAAGACCTTCTCTTGGACATGGGATGATTTCGTAGACGGGCGCAAGGCATGGCGACGGCAAACCATGAAGAAGGACGTTCGCAGCGAACTCATTACCCATCTCAATGAACTTCTGAGCCAGCATAATTGACGTCAAAGAGTGAAGGGTTCGGTTCAAACGGGAGGAAGTCTTGGAGTGTTCCATGGCGCCCGAAGATGTAGCCAACCAGCTCAAAGAGTGGTTCACCGAAGAGCGACTCACCGTCAAAGCACAAAACGACCCCAGGGCAAATGCTCACTTTCTTGTTCGCTATCCGGGCGGGAAGCAAGGCCATATGTTTGCAGTCGTGATTCCTAAAGGCAGAGACCTTGTTGCCGTCTCAAGTATGACTCGAGTCGATGAAGGTCAACAAAAAGAGATGAAGGAACACATGGATGATGGTGAAAGTGATTGGGCCGAATGGATCCATGAAAGTCGCTTACATCTGATTCGCTCTGGCGTAGATTGGGTCATTCATATGGGGCACCAAGACGAGAAAAAACCCGGCCCACTCCAAGCATTTAACGTAAGTTTGCCAATTTGGTTTGACGGCTTGAGCAAGAATGAATTCATGAACAGCCTCCGTAAGTTATGGCTTGCAAAATTAGCCCTGATTCACGAAATCAAGTATTCATACGGGCCTGGCGTCGGTAAGCCCGGACCGGTCGATGATTGGCAGAAAACCAAAGATGGACAGCAACGAACTCCGATGGACTTGGGTGAGACGAACACCCCAAAAATCGAGTACGACGAAAAGATGTCATTTGGCTCCGGTTTTGACCCCTCAGAATGGGCATAATTGTCTTGAGTTTAAATCGCCTGAATCCATTTGGAAAACGGGGCACTGGTCCTCTTTCATAGAGACCGAAAGGGGACGCGGTTAAGTAGGAAGACACGCACCGATTGCTTGTTCTTTCGTTAGAGGTGGCCACATGAATCAAAAAACAAAGTCAATCAGTCTTGCAGCAATCATGCTTTTGTCAGTCATGTCAAGCTTGCTTATGGCAAGCGTTAGCGTTGCAGCAAGCACAGTCGTTATCACAGAAGCAGTACAAATCGTAGACGGTGGTACGGCATCCGATTCCCAGGCCGCTGTTGGTTCAGACAGCTCAGGTAACGTTCACGTTGTTTGGACTCGTAACAACCAACACCTCTACTATTCAATGCTCTCACCTCGTGGAGAAACATTGATCGATGCCACCCAGGTAACGAACCCCGGTCTTCACAAGATTTGGCACCCGGATATGAAGGTCGATGATCTTGACCGAGTCCACATTGTATGGGCTGATAAATCAGGTCAGCATGCAATCATGTATACTGCGCTAAATCCATGGGCTTCACCAATGGACGGAATGGCCTCCGATGACGGGACCATCACTGCAATTGACGACACCATCATCTCTCGCCGGTCTCAAAATCGCGACTGGCCTGCTCTTGATATCGACAGTCAAAACAACGTTCACATCGTTTGGGAAGACAATTATGACGAACTCGGAAAGTTCTACAACCAACCTCAAATTTACTATTCCATGATCCAGCCCGACATTGCATCTGGGGCTACAGTGACTCTCTTTGATGACACGCTTCTAACGCCTATCATCGGACACAAGGGCCACCCCGATGTCGTAGTTGACGCCAATGATTACGTCCAAATTGCCTGGGATGATACCCGGGGCGGAAAGGTAGAACTTTCCTTTATCGTGGACACATCCGGTTCAATGTACACCGAATGGGCTGACATTTGCACCGTTGTTTACGGTGGAAACTTCGCTTCCGGACAGTACTTCCAAGGCATCAAACCAATGCTAGAAGTCGCCAACATGACTGTGTATGAAACAATCTACGGCCTTGGCAACACCTTGCCAGGGGCAGCAAGCTCTGGAAACTGTGCAGGATACAACCAAAATTCAGGCCCAAGGACAACACCACTTGGACAAACACCCGGCGACGACTCCGGTGGAATCCGCAAACTTCCTGGCACGGTATACAACGGGAACACATATTCCGGTTACTCTGGAGAAGATTGGGGCCCAGGTTCAAACTGGGCTTGTCTCTCATGGAAGGATGCACAAGGAAACGTCCCAGGAAACCCTCCTACGGGCGCAGACCACCGCTGGAACCCTAACGCTACAAAAATCGTAATCCCAGTTTCTGACGAAGGGCCGAAAGACGGAGACCCATCGCAACAAGCGGATGACAAATCATCGATTCAGGAAGCCCACGACAACTGCCTTTTGGCAGGAGTCATCCCAGTTGGCCTCTACGGCCAAGGTTACGGTGGAGCAGGAAACATTCAATCCCACTTTATGGATCTGGTTCAATGCCCGAACGGCATCGTCTCCACACAAACTCGAAACTGCCCGGGTAATACACTTGCAAATACCGATGCAGGTGGCCAAGCGTATGAATTCCCATCAGGAAGCGGTACCAACCAAATGGCGCTCCTCGTTGAAGCAATGGTCTACATCTCAACAAACAACTCCCGTGAAATCTACATGACGGTTCTTGACCCCTATGCAAAGATGAACAATGACCCAGGATTTGTTCCTGGTGCAGCTGGGCACTCTGTACAAGGGCAGACCTACATGGAAGACACAGGCCCCGCTGCGGATGGCCACTTGGTCGTTGTCAACGATACAAGAGTTACGATTGACGACGCCTATTCGTTCCACCCGTCTATCGGAGTGGACATGCAAGGCAACACACATATCGCCTGGATGGATGGACGTGATTATGGATTTGAGAAGGATACCAATTACGAAATTTACTACACGAAACTCCGGCTTCAAGGAGCGGGAGTTTGGGATGGCGCAGAAGAAGGATTGTCCACCTACGCCATCAAGAAAATCAACGACGTTGCGATCTCTAACGTAGAAGGAAAGAATGGACTTCCCCCGGCATCACCGTATGCTGGCAACTCTGTTTTCCCATCATTGCTAACAGACGACCAAAACAACATCCACATCGCGTGGGTTGATTCTGGAAATATTTCAGCGAACGAGGAAATCATGTATGTGAGATTGAATCAAACCGATTTAACCGGAGATGGACTCACAGCGCTTGACGAATGGGAGGCGATCCCAGTCACCTCATGGAATTCCAACAAGTTAGGGCCCAACAGCGGACGGCAACCGAGCATCGGTATGCCGCCGGCCTTTTCCAATGATTTGGGAAGTGGAGCCCATCTAGCATGGTCGGATACCAACAAGTGTGGAGCCGATGGCAACAACAACCGGTTCACGATTTGTTATTCCCATGTTCTAACCGGTCAAGTTGATCTTGATTATGACGAAGGAGAGACCTTCTATCACGTCATTGAACCCGGAGAGCAAACCATCTACAACATGACCATGAACAATTCAACGCCAGGTCCGAAGGATTTGGTTGCTGATACCTATGGTTTGAACATTTCAGGAGTTCCATTGAACTGGACAGCCAATCTCTACTTTGCTTCCAACCATTCAAGCATCTTCCCAGACACGCCGATCTTCCTAGAGGGTGGCGAGGATATTCGCTTCTACATGCGTGTACAAGCCCCCTCAATCTACCAGGCGAATGGGGATGAACTTGCAGAGATTGAAGTCACTGCTCAGTCCTACAAAGACCCAGCAATCCAAAACGACATCACAACGCTCACGCTGATGGATGTTGTTCACGGCATCAATTTGGATACGTCTCACAGTATGGCAGATATTGAACAAGGTCAGACAGCGATCTTTTCGATTACCATTACCAATACTGGAAACGTCAATGATGCGTTCTTGTTTTGGGATTCAAACAGCCTTGAAGGCCAGCAGGAATGGCTTCTCCCGTTCGGTTGGCAAATTAACTTCCCAACTCGCGTCGAGCTTGACCCGGGACAATCGGTGACGAAGAACTTGGAGGTCAGTGTACCAACATCTGAAGATCCTGGTGCTTTCGTAATTTATGTCAAGGGATGGTCTGAAGGCGAACCGATCAAGTCGGTTGAAAAGGGAACATACGACATCCTTGAACTGAGTGTATTCGTATCTATTCGTTCAACTGGAAACATTGAATTTGCAATTGATGACACAAGTTCGTACGTTCTTCCTGGCGATTGTGCATCTTACGAGATTGATGTTACCAAGAACTACGATTCCGGCGATTTGGTCTTCGTAACTCCCGGAGCCCCTGAGGTTAAACCCGATGGAATCAACCCGGATGCTTGGACCATTGACAACTGGGTTGTTGACGTTGACTTTACTGACGCATCAAATGACCCCGACGCAGCCCTTGGCGTACCGCTCCCATGGACCATTTCAGGCTCCGACGTATTTGTCACGAAGACCGTGAACATTGATGTGTGTGCTCCAACGAATGCTACTGCAGGACTTGGCCCGGCCGTGACCATCAAAGCGTATCTTGACGGATATCCAAGGATTTCCGATTCGATTATTCTTTCAACCAATGTAATTCACGAGTACATTTTGGATGCTGGAATTGACCCCAATATCGGCACTTCCCTTGAAGTCAATCCAGGCGAGCAGATCACACTACCGATTTCTGTTTCTAACGACGGAAACGGCCCTGACCGCTTTGACTTCCGCCTCGCTCGTGTCACCGACGCATTCGGTGTGGATGTTATTTGGGACATTGATATCCCCCGAGACAGTTTGATGGAACTCTCCCCCGACACGTATCAGGCATTTGATGTCCTCATGAATGTACCAAACAAGGTCGATGCAGGAGTGTACACCGTCGTTCTCCAAGCCTATTCCGAAGAAGCCTATCCCGACGACACCGGTAGAGAAACACGCCTAAGGGACACGATCATACTGTCCGTGACCGTTAACGAATTCCATGACATGCAAATCTCAATGGATGCAAACGTTGACAATGCTGTAAAAACATCCGCACCTGGCAAGGTTGTTCGCTTCACCTTCAACGTGACCAACAACGGAAACGTCCCCGACGTTCCAACACTCAACAACCACACCGCCCAAGAGGATGGAAATGAATTGCTCTGGAACGTCCTTCCCGGCATGAACACGCTCACAGGTTGGAGTGTTGAATGGTACATGCTAAAGCAAATCAGCGCTGATGTTGTCATTGAAGAAGCATGCGTTGAGGAAGTTTCTACCGCTTCATCATTCCCTGAAGATCAATGCGTTTACCTAACCGACATTGGAGAATACCGTCTCCCCGAGATGGCACCGTACGAAGTTTCCTCGGTTGTCGCAGCAGTAGCCATTGGGCCGAACGCAAAGCTCGCCACCCGTGACCTCGGGCTAAAGGTTGTCTCAATGTTTGGAGACATGGACAACAATGGCGACCACGATGACTCACCTGAATGGGGAGGAGACGACCTTGATACGAATGAATTCATCGTCACGCTCCGTCTTCGTGCACCGAATTTGGAAATCAAAGAAATCATCAGTCCGCCGTCCTTCAACAGCGAGGTAGATTCTACCATCCCTATCGGGATTATTCTCATGAACACAGGTAACGTTCACGCCACGAACATTGAAATCGTTCTCTGTGAGTACGATAAGGTGAACGACGCTGAAATCATCAAGGAGATTCGTAAAAATAACGGCTGTGAAGAAGAGCGTATTGTCATGCGACAGGTCGTTGGAGCACTTCTCGCCCCCGATGACACAGAGGACGCCAAAGAGATTGAGCTGTACCTCCTCTATCCAGTTAGTGCTGGTAGCAAAGGTGTCTACGTTGTCGTAGACCCGGGCAATGAAATCGTTGAGTCCGACGAGGGCGATAACGTGAAGGCCGTTGGAGAAGCTCTCGAATCCGACAGCCCACTCCTTGACGTTGCTAGTGAAGTGATTGGCAAGACTGCTCTACCGTTTGCTGTGATCGTTCTCACTGTTTCTCTAATGGGTGTTGTTTACCTTGTAGGCAAGGGCCGTCGTGATGAAGTCAACAAGCGACTAGCTGAACAATCATCACTTGTCTCGGTACTCGCCGAAGAAGACCTTTGATGAAATCAAAGGATTTGGGTCTTATTTTGACCCAGGTCCAAGGTACCAGCGAAGCTCAGTATTGAGCGGTGCAGCGATGATGTGTCCCGACCGTCTTGCGATTTGACGCTCCAATTGTGAGCGGATGGTTTCAATCATTTCACCCACATTTGCATTACCGACCAGTTCCTTCTGAATCAGAGCGGTAATGTCCAGGCGTTCTCCACTTGCTTCAACGATTGATTGCACAATCGTTCGCTCATCGTATTGTTCAAAGTCGGCTTCAACACCCGCAGATACACGTTGGCGAATGTGTTGGTGAAGGGAAACTACGGCGTCTCGTTGTGCATCGAGGTCATCCATCACTTGAGCAAGCGTACGCAAGTGAGCCAGGCCTTCTGCAACGGCAATCTTCTTTCGTCCACTCAGTGATTCAGCAATCGATTGAGACGCTT
>CAXAHZ010000015.1:0-14207 GCA_963968875.1 uncultured euryarchaeote | reverse complement strand
TGAAGCGATAGGACTGGGTCGCCGGAGTAACTTGATCGCTCAAGGTCTAATTTTGCTGTGACGATCGTGAGATTGTCATGCAATCCTAGTTGATTGAGTGAAGTCCGAATATGAATCAGTCTCTCTTTGTTAGACGTCATGCTTGATTCAAGGGTTGCTGAGTTTCCAAAACCAACGGATTTAGAGGTTTCACTAACGGTAGAATCTTGGATAAAATTGTCTTCAAGTCCAACATCAGTAGGCAAGAATGTTATGGTCGCCGTTCCGTCTCCATTATCATAAACATCCAAGTTAGGAAGAAGGAAACTTGTCTCATCCCACGGGCCCACTTGGTCGGTGGAGTCCACAGACCTAACACGCATGTGCATCGTGCTTCCGTTGGTAAGGGCAACAGTGTTCGGCAGATCGTAGTAACCCGATGTTCCGGTAGAGGCAAAGGTAGTGTCGTATGTGGAAAAGAACCAATCCAAATCCGTTGTTGAGCGCCAATCCTCAGAATTACTCAGTTGAATTTCAACATCCAAGCCGGTGTTATTTGCAAATGAAAGCGAAGGCGTGGTCACCGGAGCGAGGAGGAAATCGCTCTCCATCCACGGTGCACCATCAGCCACGGGCAAGTCGGTCATGATAGTGGGGGCATTGTTAGGTGCGCCAGCAGAAGTATCCAATACCAACTCAGGCCGGTCTGAAGCAATGGTTGATTCAGAAAGGCTGCAACCGTATGCCGCACCCAAAGAGGATACGATAACCGATAAATTTCCTTGATTATTAAGGGCAGAAGATTGCGCTATTGCAGTGACATTGAGGGCTATAGTCCCGTTACCAGTAACTTTCACTGGAGGTTCCCAAGACCCGCGGTCAGAGAGTCCATCTGCACCAGACTCAGACCACGGCATGCCGCTTGCAAAGATGCTCCATGAAGCGTAAGAACCGTTCCATGCTTCCTTCATCTCAGCAACATAAACCGAAATGTCTGTGGGTGCGAAATCGGTGGTCGTACATTGAAGATTCAATGTGGCGCTGTGAATGGTATCGCTAGATGTGAAATTCATTGGAAACCTCAACAATAACCTTGACTCAGCCAGTAGCCCAGAGGAAAGTTCCCCTACCATTGAAGTGTTGTAAGTTGAAGATGGGGTCCCCAATGAAATGTATGTATCTGCATTTGGTGAGTGAGACGAAACGGCTCGCTGCGGCGTGGTTTCATCATCAAGTTCACTCCACCCTTCAAATGTTTGTGGGACGAGGAGGTCCGCAAGAAGGAACATCATGACAAGAATCAGTGCGGTACTGCTGCGAGTGTTAGACGGAATGCTACGCATGGGACTCGTTCCTTACAAGACTCCCCGTTATACGGACTTTTCCCTCCGCGGGGATGAATATTCACTTTGGATTCAGTTATTTCCGGGCCGTTTTTTATTGCGAAACCATCCCAATGTTGAAGGAGGCTCGTCGCTGAGAGACCAAAGCATGAGCGAACTTTGGGTTGAGAAACATCGCCCCCAATCGGTGAATCAGATACGCGGCCAATCCGCAGTGGTTCAACGCCTTGGAACTTATGCGGGTACCAAAAATTTCCCTCACCTTCTCTTCGCAGGTCCACCTGGAACGGGAAAAACAACGGCTGCCATGGCACTGACAAAGGATATCTTTGGCCCTGAATACCGACAAAACCTTCTTGAAATGAACGCCTCGGACGAGAGAAAATTGGAGAGCATTCGTACCAAAGTCAAACAATTTGCGAGGACACAGCCATACGGAGGTGCACCGTTCAAAATTATTTTCCTTGATGAAGCTGATGCGTTGACCAACGACGCTCAAGGGGCATTGCGGCGAATTATGGAACAATATGCTGAGACCTGTAGGTTTATTCTTTCATGCAACTATTCATCCAAAATCATCGAACCCATTCAATCGAGGTGTGCCGTTTTCCGTTTCCGTCCACTCGCAGACGCTGATGTATCTTCACAGGTCGTCCACGTCGCACAACTTGAAGGATTGACGATGGAGGACGGCTCAGTGGAGGCTTTGACCAGGATTTCACAAGGTGATCTACGCAAAGCCCTCACTGCTCTTCAGGTCGCAGCAGCCCTCAATACAACGGTCAATCGCGACCTTGTTTACGAAACATCTGCTACGGCCCCTCCCGAGGCATTGCACGCCTACCTCATGTCTTGTAGAGATGATGGATTCCACGTAGCAAGACGTCGGTTACGGGAACTTTTAGATCAATTTGGATTAGCAGGAACTGACTTTGTGAACCAACTCCACAGGGAACTATACAGTGCAGACTTTTTGGAAGAGCGGTCAAAACTGGAACTAACCGAATGGATGGCAGAAATTGACTATCGCTTGGTCGAGGGCGGAGGCGAGCAAATACAACTTGATGCACTCACCGCTCAAATCGTCAAACATCTTACGCTCTAATTTTAGTTTCACTTTTCGCATGGGGTCTGCAAAAGGGACCTAGTCCGGAGATCTTTCCCCGAGTCATGAACACCGTATTTTGTCAAATCGGAGATGCTCTGTGTTGGACTGCATTGGCACCTTTGGTCCGCTGGCACCGCAGTCGAAAACAAACTGCCTTGATGTGCGATCATTATGACCGCCTTCGCATAGATTCTTTGCTGAACCAAATAATGTCAGTCCACAGCGATTTACTCGGTTGAACTGACTGGGGCTTGAATTGAAAATGTCCACGTGTAGGTGCGAGTGTTGACCCAAGGATCACCTTGCTCTTTTATCTCTATTTTGATGGTGTGATCGCCGACAGCCAGAGATTCACCAAGATTGAGTGCAAATGGCTGATCTTGGCCCCCGTGCGGAAGAATAACCGGGGCACTCTTGTTGTCTAGAGTCCGCCAAGTCCCGACGTCAGCACCATGTTCTGACCAAAATGTAGTGTTTGATTCAACAACGGTATCGGTACCTTGGAACTTGTGATTAACAATTACTTCTGCATCTTCATTCCCAACGTTATCTGCGAGACCGAAAAGCAACCATGTGGTGCCTTGAAGGTACTCACCTTCTTCCAACTGCCACGAAATAAGACCGTCTCGGCCGCTACCATCGGCGAAGGTGAAATTCTCTCCGTTGTCAACGGCGATCGCCCAGTCACTCGAAACTTGTGGTGCAACAATATCACCAAAGGGAGGATTGACGAGGAGAAATGCCAGGGAAAGGAATGTAAACGTGTAGAGGAATGATGCCCTGAACCAAGTTCCCTTGGTGTAATGCTCATGGAAACGTTCAGGCATAACCATTCGGTGAATTTGTGGAATGAGAATAATCATCACAAGAGGCATCATGTAAAGAATATCAGTTTTATCTTTTGCAGTTGAAGGCATGAGCACATAGCGCATGAGAGCCGTTACAACAAACGCATAAAGAATCATCAACCACATTGAAGAAGTGTCCGCTTTTTCTTTGTCGACGTACTTTACAGGGTCAAAGGGTTCTATCCCCAAATCAGCCCCAGAACGACGCTTCTTTTTGTCTCCGTCTCCACCTCGCCCGTCCTTTGACTTCCTATCGGCTGCTTGAGCCGCTGCCATGGCCGTTCGGAGGTCCACCATATCTACTCGGGTGACGAGGGGGTGTTAGAACACTACGGTGAAATGGTATCAAAAATCAAGCCATTTGAATGAGCATAATTGAGCCTATACTTCCGATTTCTTCAAAGAGGGAAGGGCTCAGCGCAGGTTAGGCCGGGGTGGCGTAGTTGGTAGCGCGTCGGACTCATAGGGCAGCCTCCAAGGCAATCGTATGACGTGCAAGCCCCTTGTGGTGTCTGAGACATCCGAAGGTCGCGGGTTCGAGCCCCGCTCCCGGCACCACCACTGAATCCCATCCGTGTAGGTTAAAAGATGCTAATGCTTGCAATCCATGATAGCCATGGCTCAATCACTGTTGAAAATGGAAAATCTAGAGCGGCATTACACCACACCTGCTGGCGTGGTCAGAGCTCTTGATGGCGTAAATTTTGAGATTGAAGAGGGAGAACGTGTCATTCTTCTTGGACCATCTGGTTCAGGGAAGACCACATTGCTCAATTGTCTTTCAGCCCTTGACAGTCCAACTTCTGGAACCTACATGTTCACAGGAAATGAGGTTCCACGGAACAACTCCGAACAAATGACATCATTTCGCCGGGACAACATTGGGTATGTGTTTCAATTCTTCAACCTCCTCCAAGATCTATCCGTCCTTGAAAACATTCTTCTCATTCAGGAACTTGCTGGAAAGAAGGACCCTCAGCGTGCAAAGGATTTACTGAAACTTGTTGGCCTCGAGGCTGAAGTTAACCGATTCCCTGGCGAGATTAGCGGAGGACAACAGCAACGAGTGGCCATCGCTCGTAGCATTGCAAAGCGACCCACGTTATTGCTTGGTGATGAATTGACTGGAAATCTTGACACTGAAACCTCAAACAAGGTCATGGAGGCCCTGGTAAGTGCTTGTGAGATGGAAAACATCACCGCTGTTCTCGTCACCCACGACGAAGGTCTCATCAAATATGCAACCCGAGTCATACGAATTGACAGCGGTAAAATCATCTCCGATGAGCAAATTAATACTACTGAAAGCGAGTGAGGTGTTCAGATGTCTGCCCTACTGAACAAGCGGCTTGCAAGAAGCCTATGGCGAACGAAACTACGTCTCTTTGCCGTAATCTTGATGGTCTTCGTCGGTGTTTTTGCCGGTATCACCTTTGGGGGATACTCGCACAACCTTGACGGGATGTATGAGACGATGCAGGCTGACGATGATGATGGAGCAAATCTGGCCGACCTGTGGATTGACAACCGCAGTGCGACATGGTCGCCAACCGACGTTAATCAGTTCTGTAACGGACTAAATCGTGCGCTGATGGACGCCAGCACGACCGTTGGTCAGCTTGACTCATGCGAAGGGCGAACGGTCGTCCAAGGAGCAATGTTTCACAACAACAGTTCCGGCGATTACATCATCAATTCACTGTGGCATGGAATTTCTGGAGATGCAAATGCTGACAGAATTTGGATGCCTGAAGGATACTCCGAAGGGAGAGTTGCAGTAGCAGATGATGAAATCGTTATTGATGCTCACGTTACGGATGCACTAAAAATCAAACTCGGTGATAGCGTAAACATCAGTTCTGGAAGCTCGATTGCAGAGTTCACAGTGGTCGGTACTGGTTATCATCCACTCCATGTCATTATGGCTCCTGAAGGGTCAGTTTTCCCTCCGAATGCCGGCGAATACGTTGTAGGCTACATGTCACCTTCAGGCATGGCTCGTCTCTCTGGAAATGAAGTGGGAACGAGCAATACCATCGTATTGGATGTTGAAGGTACGCCATCGTTTGATTTCCCAGACACCTTGCTCTACGAAGGTGAAGAAATTGATGCGATCAAGTCCTTTGTCACGACCTCTCTTGACGAAACAGAACTTGATGGCAGAGTACGCGACCGCGGACAGAATGAACCCGTGGAAGTCATGCGTCAAGACTTGGAAGGGGCAAAACGATCAACGGTTCCATTCACCGTGATGATTGCAACGATAGCCTCGATTACCATTGTATTGAGTTTACAACGCCTGGTGCAAAGTCAAGCCAAAGAAATCGCAGTATTACGCACCCTTGGTGTGAATCGTAAATCTTTGATGACGGGGTACCTCATGGCTCCACTCGCCATTGGCGCAGTAGGCTGCCTTTTGGGAGCCATGATAGGACCTTTTGGCATGAACGGAATGCTTGACTTTTACGAATCTCTTGTTGGTGTTCCGATTACTGAACGAACCGTCCCCCTGGCAACCTATGCCGCAGTCATTGGCCCTACGATGTTCGTTGTATTCCTTTCCGGAGCATTTCCAGCTTGGAAAGCCAGTCGTCTTGACCCGTTAGAGGTATTGAGCGGGCAAAGTGAAATGCGAGTCGGCTCAAACACATTACGGAAACTTACGGCATGGATGCCAACAACACTTGGTTTATCGATTCGCTCAAGCGTGAGAAAACCGGTTCGCCTTGCCATGACATTTGTCGCAGTGGGGATTTCACTCATGCTTTTTGGTTCAATTCAGATGATGACGGCGGGTTTGCAAGAAACCGTTGTTGGGTCACTTGAAGACGAACAAAATTGGGATGCGCAAGCCTACATCATGCCCGATGGCGAAGGGCCAGTTATTGACTGGGCTGAAAAAAATTCTGCAACATACGAACTTCTCATTGAGTTACCACTTGGATCGGTAGAAGACAACGATGGGATGGACCGCGCCTTCACAATTGTTGGCCTTGATTCCTTTGATTCAGCGATGCGAACGGTACCAATCGTTGAAGGTACTTCGCCAGAAAAGGGAGCTAGGATTCCACAAGTGATGGTGGAGGAAGGAGCAATGGCCTTCCTTGGTTGGTCGGTTGGAGAGCAACCCACAGTGGCCATCAACGGAGCGGAACATGAAGTGGAAATTGTTGGCTCTTCAAAGGGGGAACTCAGCCGAACCATGTACTTCTATCGCAGTGACCTCAGCAGTTTGTTGGGCGTAAATGCAACCTCCGTTTACCTTGATCTGCCTGAGGGAGGAACTGTAGATTCGGAGCTTGGAGAAGTGTCATCGGGTCTCGTGGAGCGTCAATCTCTATTGGACGGTATCAATGCCCTGCTTGACCAACAAACCCAATTCTTGGGCGCCATGATGTACCTTGGACTCATGTTCACGGTTGTGGTGATGTTTAACACGATGATCATGAATGTTGCAGAGCGGGATTTTGAATTAGCAACACTGCGCGTTCTTGGGGCGTCTACCAAAAGTTTGGGCACCATGCTGCTGTTCGAAAGCCTCCTAATCGGAATTATTGGTGGAATCGTTGGCGTCTTGTTTGCCTACGGAGGAGCGATTGGACTCGCTGCGTCGTTTTCATCCTGGCAGTTCTTTGTGCCGGTAACGATTGTCCCCAGTGTCGCCTACCAACTTATGGGAGGGGTCATCGCTATTGCAATCGCCATGACTCCGATTGGAATCTGGAGACTGCGACGGATGGATTTGGTTGAGAAAATCAAGGACCTGTCTCAGTGAAGCGAACCCTTCATGTGGCGTCTTCTCCTCCACAGGCCATGGAAGGCCTCCCAACACCCGGTGAACGCGTCACCGCCACAGTCACGACGTTGAACGGTGAAGTAACGCATGAAGGGTTGGTCTTGCCCCCAACCGCTCCAAAACACATTTCGATTAAACTTGACAATGGATACAACGTTAATTACCCACAAACTTGCGTGGTATCGTGGGAATCTTTGGCCCCAAATCAACCGAATAAAACGATTGAACTTCATGCCCCTGAAGCATCCAGTGACCTTCCACGCGTACGCCTTATCCACACCGGAGGAACCATTGCCTCCAAGGTAGATTATGCAACAGGTGCCGTAGATGCTCGCTTTGAACCAGAGGAATTGCTGGATGCAATACCGGAATTGGCATCTATTGCCCAATTGGACGCTCTTAAAATTGGAAACATGTTCAGTGACGACATTCGTCCACAGCATTGGAATCTCATATCAAAAGCGTGTGCTGATGCTTTTGCAGATGGATGCAGAGGGGTTGTGGTTTCTCACGGAACCGACACCATGCACATCACCGCTTCAGCCATCGGATTCGCCTTTGCAGGCAAAGGTGAAACGCCACCCGGCCCTATAGCAATGGTCGGCTCTCAGCGGTCAAGCGATAGAGGCTCATCGGATGCTACGGAAAACCTCCTTGCGGCAGTACATTGGGCTGCTTATGGGCCCCAACCAACAGGAGATGCAGGCGATGCTTGTGTTGTTGTGATGCACGATACCCAAAGCGACGGAAGAATGGCGGTTCAATCGGGATTTGCAGTAAGAAAAATGCATTCATCTCGTCGCGACGCATTTCAAGCCGTCAACGGCCAACCTCTTGCGATGATAACCATCGCTCCCGATGGATATAAGACTGAATTAAGCACTGACTATGAACTCAAAAGAAGTGCAAGCCAACCCCGAGAACATACTTCCCGTCCAAGCATGTTCGAAATTGGACAGCGTATTGCCCAATTCATTGCAGGACCGTGGCTCCACGCAGAGCACATCGAGGCCATCATTGCAACCGGAGTACAGGGTGTTGTCATCCACGGAACTGGCCTCGGTCATCTTCCAATTGATGACCCTCAGAAAGACGCTCCGGAAAACCTGCAATTATGGCGTGTATTGACGCGTTGTATGAACAGAGAACTCCCTGTGGTCATCGTCAACCAATGCATCAATGGACCCGTGGACATGAACGTTTACTCCAAAGGAAGAAAACAAATTGATATGGGGCTACTGGGTCATGGAATCAGTTCAACCCCAGAAGCCATTACCGTGAAAACACATTGGTGCCTATCACAAGGAATGGACCTCAAGGATGCTTTGGCAAAAAATCTCTGTGGAGAACACCGGGATAACCTGTATGAGTGAGCGCTTTAATCAAAAACCGAGAAGGAGTGGAAGTATCATGCAGGGGAATTCAAAGCACCGTCTTGAAGACCTCAAAGCAAAGCAGGATTCTGCTCGGCTCGGTGGCGGACTGAAGCGTCAAGAAGCCATCCGCTCCTCTGGCCGGGGTACAGCTCGTGACCGTCTAGGACTCCTGCTCGACGAAGATTCATTTCTAGAAATCGATGCATTCGTCACCCACAGAACCGACGATCACAACATGTTTCTCCACAAAACACTGGGAGATGGAGTTGTAGCGGGCCAAGGAACGATTGACGGACGTAGGATCTACTGCTTCGCTCAAGACTTTAGCGTTCACGGTGGAAGCATGGGTGAGATGCATGCACTCAAAATCGCAAAAATTGTAGAAATGGCTGAACGAGCCAAGGCCCCCCTTATCGCCATGTGGGACGGCGGTGGCCAACGCGCCCAAGATGGAGTTAATGCACTCGCTGGTACCGGTGAACTGCTTGACAGATTGGTACAATGCAGCGGTAGAATTCCGATCATAAGTATCGTATTGGGACCGGTTGTTGGTGTGTCTGCCCTGGCAGCAGCATTGTCAGACATCACTATTTTGGGAGAAGAACACGGCCAGCTATTCCTATCATCACCCTTGGAAACTCCCGAAGTCATCAGTGGTGAAGTGGATGCAGCAGGATTAGGCGGTGCAAGCCTTCATGCATCTCGTTCCGGGATTGCCTCACTCATTGCGGATGACGAAGAAGACGCGTGTGATTTAGCCTGCATGGTCCTCTCCTACCTTCCCGACCACAATATGGCAGACCCACCCCTCGTTCCTACCGCAGATCCTATTGAACGTTCAAATGAAAACCTGCAAGATGTGGTACCAGACAACCCAAACAAACCTTACGATATGGTCACGGTCGTAGAAGAAGTAGTTGATGATGGGATGTTTATGGAATTGTTTTCAGCTTATGCAGACAACATCATCATCGGTTTTGCTCGCCTGAATGGAATGACCATCGGAGTGGTTGGGAATCAGCCCAAGGTACTGGCAGGATGCTTGGATATCGACGCCTCCGTCAAGGCCGCACGTTTCATACGAATGTGCGACGCCTTCAACATCCCACTGGTTACCTTTGAGGATGTACCAGGATTCTTACCCGGCGTGGTACAAGAATGGGGTGGAATCATCCGACATGGGGCAAAACTTCTGTTCGCCTACGCAGAAGCAACCGTCCCCAAACTCACTCTTGTAACAAGAAAAGCGTATGGAGGAGCATATTTAGCAATGTCCTGCAAGCATTTGCAAAGCGACTACAACGTAGCTTGGCCCACCGCTGAACTCGCAGTAATGGGTGCGGAAGGCGCAGTGAATATCATTCATCGGAGAGAGATTCAAGCCGTTCCTGACGAAGAAAAGGAACAGGTGCGCCTCCGACTCGTTGATGAATACAAAGCTAAGTTTGGTGACCCGTATGTTGCTGCCAGAAACGGTTGGTTGGATGATGTGATCGAACCTTCAGAAAGCCGTCTCCGCCTCATTCGCGCCCTGAATATTCTCAAGTCCAAACGTGAATGGTCGCCCCCCAAGAAACACGGGAACATTCCTTTGTGATCAACGAAGACGATTCACTCTAGCCAACAGCCCACTGGGCTCTTCCTCAACTTCAACTTCTACTTCTGCTTCTTCAACTGGTTTGATGTTCGCCGGCTGAGACCCACTGGATGAATCAACAGCATCGCGAGAACGCAGGGCAACCGTCAACAAAGCCCCAAGCGTCAAGAGGAGGGCCGCAGTGACAATCAGACTTGTCTGGAGGTCAATAGAAGAGGCTGAATCATCATCATCTTGAGACGTTGACGCCGTGTTACTTGAGGTGGAATCAAGAGCGTAAGACACGACCACATCACTGTCCAATTCATCATCGTGAACTTTCAATTCAACCATCACGATACCATCAACATTGGTCGGTACAGGAATGAGGGTGACGCATTGCGTTGAGAGACCTTCCACAAGACACGAATGGCTAACGCTAACCTCTACTCCGCTCACATATACTGTAGCATTGGTATTGGTTGATCCGTCCACATCAATAACCGTCCATTGCATTGTTGCAGTCTCACTTCCAGCCACGCGTTGAATGCTTGTAATGGAGGCGGTGGGAGGGTCGCCGATGGGAAGGACAGTAAGTGTGAGGGAGTGATTGTACGAGGATGTTCCGTCACTTACATTGAACCAGATCATCTCAAATACGCCGTTCACGTCTTTCTGAGGGACGATGAGGTATTGATCGAGGACACGCTCAATGGTCACATCCGTATGATTGTGATAGGACGTCCAAACAAGAACATCGCCGTCAATATCGTATGCCATGAGGCTAAGGTTCAACACGTGAGTAGAATCCTCATCCATGGTCACATTCTCCCAAGCAGATTGGTTGATGGTCACTGGGTCATTTCTTGATTCAACCAATACCGGGATTTCCATTTCAATTGCCGGTGTCGTTCCGTCTCCAATCAAGGCGTCAAGAATAACTGCACCGTATTGATTCGGGAGAGGTGTCATGGTCAGTACACCGTTGGAAACTGAGAATTGAATCGGTCCGTCTGAACCTGTGTTTGCCCCGTTAATGGAAATGAGAAGGGCCTCTCCTTCTGGATCGAGTACAACATCACTGAAAGCGAATGCAATACTATCGCCGTCCTCTACGAGGAGTTGCTGCGGTACGGTTCCAAATTTAACCACAGGGTCATCAACCGGTGTCAAAAACACCCTCAAAGTCATGTTCTGCTCGTCAACAACGCCTCCATCGCTTTTCAATTTGAGTGCAAGTAAACATTCACCTAACCACTCTTCTTCAACATCGTGATACACCTCCATGGTCAATCCATCTGCTCCCAAAGTCACACCAAAGTGGGATGCATTCTCGCCGACAAGCGTGGCTTCAATGGCCCGAACCGGTGTTCCATCGGGGTCGGAGGCTGCATCGGATACGTTGAATGAAGCACTTCCGTGTTGTGGCACATAAACGGTAGGCGCAGGGTTTGCCAAGATCATCGGCGTATTGGTCCGAGCAACCGTCGCATACAGCGAAGAAGGGGCGCCTTCAACCGATATTCGCATCCAAGCTCGGTGCTCACCTGGTGCAACAGACGCCATTGGATACTCACAAATTGCCGTCCCGTTAGGAGAAAGAGAGCCAATGGCGGGCCATGCATCTCCAGTCCAACCACAACTCACGTTTACGTCCCATTGGGACGGTATTACAGAGTAATTCGTTCCGTCTCGCAACGTCCAATTGGTCTGCATGATGAACGACTGCGTGGCGTTAAGAGGTGCTTGAGTGTCTGGGGCAAACGTGGAATTAGAGAGAATAAGGAACGAACTCATGTCCAAGTTTTCATCGATATACGCCTTTGGGTCACTCACAATTTGGACCCCCTGTTCACGATTAAAGGCGTCTCGGAAGCGACTGTTATCACCGTGAAGAACTGCATCAAGATAGGAAATAACGTGAAGTGAACTCAGTTCAATCTGGGAGCTCTGGCTCAAGGTGGCATCTCCATCGCTTTCGAAGAACGACTGAGAATCTTGAAATTGGTAATGATTTGCCCCCAAAAGGTGCATCCAATGCCATCCAAAGCCGCCAGCGGCCTCAACTTGCAACATCGTTTCGGTTGAAGGCGCCACCTCATCCACCGTTCCGGTGATGAACAACGCAGTGTTTGGTCGTGGAAATACAGGGTTGAATTGGCTGTTGAACCAATTTCCTCCATCATCAAAACTGTCCATATTCAATCCCAGACCAAACAGGCTCCGTGGGGGTTGAAGTGTTGATGCGCGTTGTGATTGATTGAAGTATGGAACTGCAACGTATGCTGCCGCTGCCCCTTTTCCGTGACCGCCAATGCCCCAATGGTCGAGGTCGATATTGCCTGCACTGCCCATCACGTGGAGGTTGGTTTGATTTTGCTCAATCATAACTTCTGCGACATCTGTGATCAACTGAAGTGTTTCTTCAACATCGGTCTCATCTTGGACGGGTTGAGTAACGACAACGATGAAACCTCGTTTCACCAATTCACTAACAAAGAGCATGTAAGAATCCAAATCCTCTCCTGAATCGCCGACAAATACAGTCCAAGAAAACGGTCCATTTCCAGCCATATCCTTGTCTTCTCCATCAAACATAGCGGGATAGACCATCCTTACTTGGGGTGAAAACACTCCATCAAGGCGGAATTCGGTGTATCCGACGGGGAAATCCACACCGTCATGACGTTCTTCAAAGTCTTGATTTTCAACCAACAGAGCGGAACATGTAGATGTAAAAACCAACAATGACAGCATCATGCCAAGGGCTCGTTGTGAAATAACGGGCATCATGCTCATACACTTCTCTGTAATTCCTTCCCCTTAGAGCCTTCGTCATCATGCGTATTGATGCAGGGTGGTTTCAGCAACAATCAAACGATTCACCAGCAGGTCAAGCGACGGCAAATCATCAATTCTTTCCGGCGCCCAAAGTTGTGCCCAACATGCTAAATGTTGAGCGACAAGGAGCCAGCGACCGTCAAGCGGTGTTGATGCCATTTTGCCAATTCGCTCCTCAAGTGTGCCGTCCATTCGCTCATACGCTGCCTGCAGAGTGAGATTGCCATCAGAAGGTGTTTGCCCTCCGTCAAAATTGACAATGACTCCCGGGGCTTGTTCGGTAAGGAATTCACTCCATGGCCCATCCCCAAGTTCTCTCCGACCGCCGAGTATTCGTATGGCACCACCTTGTTCTGTCCAAGCTTTTGCAGTAGAACGAGCTGCGCCTCCTCCCCCAACAAGGCCGAGAACAGTGCCTTCGGGTGGATGTCCATGATGAGTCATGACATCGCAAACACCGCTCCCATCCAGTCCTGCACTCCACCAACCCTTTCCATCCCAGCGCAAGGCATTGATGCTCTTGATTTCACGCGATCCATCTATGGAAACGACCGCTTCGGAATCCAATTGATGCTTGAGTGGGTGAGTTAGATTCATCCATATTTCATCCTCGAACATACGAGTCGGAAGTTCGCTGGAATTGGACAACCTCTTGAGTAGAGGTGAACCATCTCCTTTAGCGCCAAGAGAAGAAGCAGGTATCTTAACTTCTCTTGCCGCAATTATTGCCTTTTCAAGCAAGGCTGTTGTTCTAAACTTACCAAATACTGCTTGAGTTAAATCCCACTCCAGAGGATTGGGCACCGAACCTGCATAGCCCCATGCTAAGGCATCGGAGATGATTGTGCCATTGACAAGTTCCATTTTGAGAACCCTGTTTCGGTTGATTAAACCGAGATGATCGCACATCAATGCCATCAACAACGGTGAGAGGCTATGGGTTATTGGCGAACCCGCGATCCCGTATCGGATTTCGCCCATGTTTCATCCATAAGCGTCGCTCATTTCAACTCATTCCTGCCGACATCCCACATTCTGCCTGCTACGGTGATAGGAGAAGATTAAAAGGGGAGTTTGTTGTCAAATTACCATGGAGAACATAATCAGTAAGGCGAATGAAGGATCCAAGTTCGGCCAAATGATGTTCGGCGTACTCAGCTTGTATCTGTCCTTTGCCAGTTACAAAGCATTTGAAGAGGCGCTCGGTGAAGTCTTTGGCCCCGCACCTGCAGTCATCATAGGAACAGTATTCGTCATGGGCTATCAAATTATCAAAATAGACAAAAAGAACATGAATGAGGGCAGTTACATCACCAATCCATACACTCAGATTATCAAAA
>CAXAHZ010000014.1:0-14278 GCA_963968875.1 uncultured euryarchaeote | reverse complement strand
AGTCAAAATTACGAACATTGTGTCCAACTAAAATAGCCCCATCGATCAATTCTGCAACTTCATCAGCAACCGCCTCGAAACCCTCCAAACTCCTGACGTCTCGGTCGTATATCCCATGGACCCGACTTGCATCATAGGGTATGGCCCGTTTAGGATTGACCAATCGTTCAAAGTTGATGCTAACTCCTTCCGAGGAGCTACCAATAAGCGCTAATTGCACGATTTTATCCTGTTGAGTGGAAATGCCGGTTGTCTCAAGGTCAAACGCCAGAACCTTTTCTCCTTGGAAAAGGTCTTGTCCCATGTAAATCCACTGCAACCGCTCCCCTTTGAACATCACTCTCAAACGGAATGAGCGCTTGGACGCGGTATGGGGTTCCGCAATTGGTTGAGATCGACCTTTGGTTCCAAAGAGGTCTTGCCTGAACCATCCCTAAACGAAACCCCACATTCCGACGAAGTTCAGCAGAACTTCTCGGACGTTCAAAAACTCCGCTCCGAGGAAGCATTGGCCTTGTTCGGTGAGCCGGATGAGAAACAAGAATCGCCAACTGAAGTGGTAAAAGCCCCTTATGATGCCGGTGAAGCCGATGCCCACGACCTCTTGAATGAGGAGCAAAACCCGTCATTTACTCACGCAGATGAAGTGATAATTGAGGATGTTTCTGACATTGAGGATCTGTATGAGAACGCAAAGATCGAAGGCGACATCTCCGAAACCGTCGTGCTTGGAGAGTAAGAAAATCACCGTTCTGTTTAATCACCTCAACCGAACTATTAGAAAGGATGGAGCGTCGGTTTCTAACATGATGCCGTCTTCCAAGCAAGGAAAGACCTCCACAGTTGTTGCTGCAGGTCTCTTTTTGTTATCCATGCTGTCCGGTTGCATAGGGGCATTGGATTCAACCGTCACTCCACGAGCGACATTGGAAGCCTACCCCACCCTCATCCAACAAGGAGAGATGGTTACGCTTGATGCACGCGGTTCATCAGCAGTTGAAGGAATTATCACAGGCTACAGCTGGGACTTTGGAGATGGGGCGACCGCTGAAACAGTGGTTGGATTCACTTCTCACGCCTTTCCAGATTTCGGCCAATACAGCATTCGTCTAACCGTGACAAACGACCAAGGCGGCACGGATGACGCCGTCGCCACAGTAATTGTCAATGGCGCACCAGTGATCAATCTCAGCATGCCTCCTTCAGTTCGTTCAGGCGATACGGCACTCTTTGATGCGTCGCAGTCTTACGACCCCGAAGGTGGACAACTCACTTTTTCTTGGGATTTCGACCCTAAGGTTGACACCAACGGCGACGGCGACCCCGAAAACGACCTTGACGCATTAACTCCTGAAGTATTGCTGCCCACCGAAACTTCGGGGATGATTTACGGTGTGCTTCGTATCGATGATAACGATGGAGCATTCACGACTGAATCGTTTGAACTGAACATCACAACCCGGACCTTCAAAGTCATCTGGGTGACTGAAAAGATTCAAGTCTCCTGGGAAGGATACTTGGAGCAAGGTAATTCGTGGGAAGGGAACATGACTCCCGGAGATAAGGGGCGCATACTTGCCTTTGATTCGGTCCTTGAACTCGGTGGAGAGGACGTCCCACCCAATGATAACTTCACACTATTCGTTCACATTGTTGATGATAATTACCGGGACAATGTACGAACTGAAGGGAATTACACCAACAATGAACCGGTACGGGCTGAAATGTCATTGGGTGGCATGAACGCTCCCGGAGAAGAAGGCCTCTATGTCGCCGACTCTGAAGAGGAACTCATTCGGCTTCTTCTCAACGACCAAGGCAACAGCAGCGGACAAGGAATTTGGCTATGGTCAGTGGCCGCACAACAATCCGACCCCGACTCATTGTTTGGCGAATTTGATCCCGATCCGGGTAACGATTGGACCTTAAACGTTGAAATTACAGTTTTGCGACCGTCCTTGACTGAAGTCGCAACCAGCGAGTGAAAGAGAAAGGTGTATGAAGAGGGGCGCCTTGGAGAGGAACGGTCATCATGGTTGATACGGTAGAAATCAGTCGTGTTTCAATTCGAGACACAGTTTCAGTAGACCTGTCTGTATGGATGAACGATCCCGACGATTGGGATTTCAGGCCGGCCCTATTTTACACGAATAACACACTCTCGGTACGCTGTGCTAACCAAGGCCACGAACTCGCTTCTGTGGAATTGGATGACGAACAAGACGAAACGCTTCATCGAGACCGTGCAGCCGAACTCCGGGTAAAGTTCCAAGTTCATGGAATGCATGGGCGTCTGAAGAACATTCACCCCATTATCGCCGACGGCAAGGCCAAAAAACTAGCCACGGCAAATTGGAAAACGACACAATCTGTTTCGTTTGAATAAGCCCCAACGAATCTTTCATAACGGTTCAAGGTGATTTTGCCGTTTATGAAGCATAAATCAGGTATAGGCAGTCAAAAAAGAGCAAGATTCAATCGTTTGTGCAGGGAAGTTCGCCACTTTGTTTCAGCCAACCCTGGCTGTTCCGCCCAGGCCATTGTTGCAAACTTAAACCACGATCAAGGAATGCGAAACCACGGACTTACTCCGAGGAAAGTTGGTTTTTTCATCACCCGTCACCTCACAGCATCACTTACGTGGTGGCAAGACCATCGCGCCGGCCGGAGAGTGTATGGGTTGATTGGTGATGAACGCTCAAAGAACAGCAATGAGTGAGGGCAATCTTTGGGTTTCACTCATGTAGGGTTCATGCCTCAGCAGAAACATGGAGGGGCAAATCGCAGCTTATTTCGACCTTGACGGAACCCTCCTCAATGCGTCGAGCGAAAAGACCCTCACGGCCCATCTCGCCAAGCGCCGACCGTGGCGCATACCGTGGGGCGGAGTTGCTTGGACCTCCGGGTTTCTAACCAATTTATTACGCGGACGCTCTGTTTATGACGCCGCAAGGAATCGGGGCCATCTTTCATTGGCTTCTTGGGATGTATTGGAGGCATATTCAAGTCATCTTGCTGAAGAGATTCTCCGCCCAAAAGTTTCCCAAAAAGCATGGGAGCGGTTGAATTGGCACCGAGAACAAGGTCACCGGTTGATATTGGTCACAGCGACAGTCGCACCCATGGCTGAAGCGATGGCTAGAGTCTTGAACATGGATGCTGTGTATGGATGTGGGCCAAGTGAGCGTTCTGGCCGGCTATCGGGCTCCGAGCGAGGCTGGAGCGTTCCTCGTAGAAAGGGGAAGGTTCCGGTTGTGCAGCAAGATGCGCTCCAAAACGGGCACGACCTCGAACAATGTTACGGGTATGGAAATACCCATGCTGACTCTTGGTTCATGGCTTTGTGTGGTCACGCAGTAGCCGTTAATCCCGAGGGGGCGTTGAGAAAACATGCTGAGAACCACCAATGGGACATCGTTGAATGGCGCTGAGACTTCATATATTGTTGATTGAAATCCTTGTCATGGATTACGAGGAAGAAGAAATTGAGCAAATTGAGGCTAGCGCACCTCTGCAACATTCGAGAAGAGAATTGCTGTTGAACGAGATGTTGGAAGCCACTGAAGCCTCCCGACGTGCTGCTTGTCTCGTTCACAACATCGTAGAGAACAACCAAGACAGGATGTTCATTGACAAGGCTGGACAGATTGTCATCAACGGTAGACTTGCAACTTACAGGGTCGACATAAATGGATTTCACAATAAAATGAACAATCCCTTTGATTACAGTTCTTTCGACCAAGTTGAAGTTCATCCAAAAGGCCTTATTTCCGAAAAATTTCAAACCGCTTGTGTTCAGGTGCAAATGCATGCATCTATGCCCGCCTACGACCTCTTGGGCGCCTATTTATTGGGTCTTATGAATGATGAGCATACATGGTTGGAAGAGAACATGACACCTCTGCGAAGGGCCTTATACTCAATGTACGGTTTGAGAACAAGCCCCTTGACCGAGTCACTTTCAGCGTACCTTTACCATCATCACAAAGGGCAACTCGATACGAAAAACGACCGTTTGACCTTTGATGGAACCAACGGTTGGAAATGGCGCTTATCCTTCGCCAATCCTCTTACGCGAGGATTCAAAGTTGAATATCAAAAACCACGTCAGGATTGGTGGAATCATATGTTTGACGACCACTCTGCTGAGACTACAGACCACTATTCGCTGTCCCATTTCTTTGATATCGTGGAACATCTATCTCATTCTCCTGCTTTGCTACGCAAAGCCTCTGAATGGAATACAGACCCAATCTTTGTTCGTAAAGTTGCGTCCGTTTATCCACCACTTGCTCGGGACCTTATGTCAAGAATTGAAGCAGATGATTACGACCCATCCGAAATCTATTCATTTTACGACGAACCCATTGATTCTGACGATGCAAGGGAGATTTCATTGTTGGATGACCAAATCAGAAGCATGGTTCTTGCTTAAGCTGATTGTCACTGAATGGCGGCCCCACCGCGATTCGAACACGGGTTCGAGGCTCCGCAAGCCTCTGTGATATCCAAGCTACACTATAGGGCCAATTTGGGCGACCGGCCGCCCCAATATAAGCGCGAGGGTGATGTATACCTCAGCCCGCACAAGGGTTCATTGATTTGAGACTCTTGGAGTAAGTATGGCCGTAGTGATTGAGCGACCCGTAGAGTTTCCTATGGTGGATTTGGCAAACATCGCCTATTTCCCCAGAATATACGATTTAGCACACCGCGTTTTTGAAGCGTCTTGGCAGGAGATGTGTGGCGTTGATTACCCAACCGTCTTGGGCGAGATCAACGTTGGTTTCCCGGTTGTCAACATCACATCTGAATTCAAAGCCCCTATGCGATACGGAGATATGATTTCCGCCCACGTCTCAATTTCCCACCTTGGCACATCATCGCTGGTATGGGAATATCGTTTCTTCAATCAGCACGAAGATTTGGTTTGGACGTCATCACAAACCACGGTCTGTGTCGATATGACTACGCTCAAATCAAGAACGATTCCCGACGATTTGAAAGTAGGACTTCTTGCACATCTAGAAGGAGGTGCTGACGGTGGAGAATAACGACATTCGGCCGGATTTCAAGGGTCCGAAGAACGTAGCGATTTTGCTGTTCATAAGCGCCCTTATTCTGGCTGGTTTTGCGTATCAAGATTGGTTACAACATCAAGGCGGACTTACAGATTCTCAAGTTGACACCTTTCTCATGACCCCTAACAGCCAGGGTGGTGAACCAACTACGGTAGATGATTTCCGAGACTTTGAAGACGAAGTTCAATCGAACAAGGGTTACTTAATTCGTTCAATTGGACTTGTGATTACCACACTAAGTCTTTTGATTGGGGCTCCGCTTTTGCATCGCTTGAACATCAAAGGCGCTTATCTCTGCGTTACTGGAGCAGTGATTGGGTTGTGTTCTGGAGTCTTCGGAAGCTTTCAAATCAATAAATCCGCACAAATGCATCTTGGTGACGCGATGATGTTAACTTACGAGATATGGGTCTATCTTTGTGGCACCATCATGTCATTGTGCCTCGCAGTGACCGCTTTACCGCTTCTTAATACGAGGGCTCGCTTAGCACTGTCGCCCCGTGTAACGCTAGCTCACGATGAATCCGAATGATCGTTATCTTTTGGCTTTGGCCATTTTTTTGATAGGGCTTTGTGCAAACCGTCATCCATGGTTGCATTCCACCAGTCGCTTCCTTGCCATATGGCATATTTTCCGCGGATTCCGCGCAGGTCAGCCCCTTTGAATTTACAATTTTTAAAATTCGAAAGATTCATTCTCGCCTTTCTAAGGTCAGCTCCACGAAAGTCAGAGTTGTCAAACGATGATTTCATCAAATCGACTTCAACCATCGATGCTCTCCTAAAATCACAGAACGTGAAGTCACCTTCGGTTAAGTCAGCCCGGTCAAGAATTGCTCTTCGGAAGTTGGATCCAGTATGGCGGCCTTTTCGCACAAGTTCTTCGGTTTTGTTTTGGAACGACCAGTCAAGGACAACAGCCTCTTCTGACGTGGATTGATCGTCTCGTGGGTCTCCGGTTCCGCCTCCCGACATAACCATGCTAGCACCTCAAGCGCCGGAGCGCTTGTCTAGGTGTGCTTGGCCTTCGGGTGTAAGGATTGCGAAGCGGTTTTTCTCATCTTTGCCGTTTGGTACGATCAAGAAGTTTCGCTCTTTCAAGCGGTTTAGATAGAGTGAGAGGTTGCCCGGCGGGTCAATACCAGCGTCACTGAACAGTTGGTTTACGACTCGAGGGGGGCTGTCGCTGACTCCTTCAACATCCCTTAGGTAGTGAATGGCTCCGAGAACCTGGTCCGGTTTTCGCGACAATGCACAATTATCCAGTAGGGCGCGGAACGCCGACCCTCGTTCTGGTAGTCCAGCGTCTCGAGCTGCATTCACGGCGGCTTCAAGTGCATTTTCTCTCGCTTCACGTATTCGCTCTAGGAGCATGGTCCATGTGTGGTCAATCTTGGCAGCTGCCAATTGTTCATCAATTTGGATTGTGGCTCCATCGAGATTGATTTCGATGTCACCTGCTTGAACTGTTAGTCTCAAAATAATCGCCTCTTCTATCTCTTCTCAACTTCAATCATTGATAACCTTATGTTGTAAAAAATGATACATTTTTCGCGAAATTTAGGGGTTCGCCCATGCAAAACAAACATAACAGGCAGTGCGCAGCAACCCATGAGGCCTTGAAATGAAATCCCGCAAAATTTTGGGTATTGTGCTTATGTTAATGTTGGTTGGACCGGCCTGGTCAGTCATGTTTGCTAGTGCCCAATCAACCACCCTTTCCGTATTTTCGACCGGTACTGCTCAAGAAACAATAACCATGAACGGCGGCACACATGCTCCGCTTGGTTTTGACTTGGAACGAAATACAACCATCCAAGATTCCTTTTTCTTCTTATCTCCCGACCCCGGTACGACTCAATCACCGGGCAAACTTTGGCTGGACCTCGACCAAAATGGAGTCAATGAGTGGGAATTTAATCAGACCAGCTACGGCGATTTTGGCCTACAAACGATGTTTGCAGACGGAAACAACTCAACATCCACTCTAGTTAGCCCGAATTCCAACATTCAAATGAATACCAATTCATCCAATTTTCTTCTACCGTATGGTTCGGCTCTAAGCGATGCCCGAGTTACGGTGGAATTTGAGCCTTCCTTTTCCGGTGGATTTTATCAAATTGGGCCCGTAATTGATGTAGTAATTGGTGATATCGAAAACAACAGCCTCTCTGATGCAGTCATTCTTTCTTCATCAAATGCGTCCACCGGAGTTGGAACAGCCTTCACCGTTATGGGGCTCAACAATACATTGGGAGTTTCAAACATCACTTGGACTCCGACATGCACCAATGCAACTCGAATTATGGCTTCCGATCTAAACGGGGACTCGTTCCAAGATGTGGTTACTTACGCGTCTTCAGACAACCTCCTGTGCACGCACATTTACAACGGAACAACCGGTAATTTCTCAACTCAAACCAATTTTACTGTACCTTCAGCGGTCATAGATTTGGATATTGCCGATATGGCAGACGATGGGTATGCAGATTTGATTACCATTCGGACAGGCGGAGTGGTTGATATTGCGGAGTACAATACTAAAAGCGGAGGGTACGCCTCTGTTAGCTCGCTCACAATCAATGAACAGTACGGAGGCTCTACGACGGCCACATTAGCAGCCATGTATGTCGCTCGTTTCAACGGAGAAACAGATCCCTACAAGCTCATTGTAGTGGACAATACTGGCCAATGCATACAGATTGAGTATTTCCAAAGCAACGGTATTTTTGCTGAATTGGTTACGCGCTTTAACGGCCTTGGGACGGATTCAATTTACGGCGACATCGACTTCGATGGCGACCTTGACTTCATTGCTACTCGTGGTGCGGGGCACAGGTCCATAGAAAACAGAATTACTTCCTGGGATAGCGACAACCATCTAGGCCTCCTTGACCTTACCAACGCGTCAATCATTGACCACGATTATGACCTGGCCAGTTCTCTATTCCTTCCACAGTTAGCGGTATCTGACGGAAATCCAGCTACCATTGAAGGTAATTTCACAACGTATAATTTCGATACCACCGGCAACAATCAAGGAAGAGTTCTGTTCGGTACCGAAGAAATTATCGAACCTTGGACCATGCCAAAATCTATCGATTTTGGTGATTTTGACGGCGATGGTATTCGGGAACACGTTATCGTGGCCGGAGAAGGAACTCAGCACGGTATCTTCATCGGGGGGTGGCATGAAATTAGTTACGATATTGATCATGATTTGGTCATGGATTATTCCGCATCAGGCTATGCCGGTAACGGTTCAAACGGTCTGCCGCCGCTTGAAATTCTTGACCCTCTCAACAACCTAAGTACAAACCTGGGTACGATGAGTTACAGTTGGCCGTATTCGTCGGATGATTACGGGATTATGATGTCACCCGTCAATTTTAGCTTGGACACACTTGGCAACGGGACGTTCCACTTTTCTGAACTCAACGTAACTTATAACGCTGATTTCCAAGTCAATTTCAACCCCCACCCGACTGGAAATTTGAGCAATGTTCTCAACCAGCAGATGGTGGCCGGTTCGGGAACATTGCATGTGCCCCTAGCCTTTTCGTCAACTCAAAACGGCAGCTTCTTGATTTTTAATCCAACCGTTCACTACATTCAGGGGGCTCCAAACCTTGCTTTACCCCCAACGCCAGTTTTACAGATAAGTGAATTAAACAGCACCGTTGTTGAACTATACTGGCAAGACCAATCGGACTTCGGCGACGACTTGCTCGAATTCATCGTATATCGCGTAGGGGCAAACCAATCGTTGGATCTGATGAACGTATATTCCTATTCTATGGTGAACAACACCTTCGATTCCAATTTCCATCCCGGTGAAACGTACACCTACTATGTTCGTAGCATCCACGCATTTGGAGTAGCAAGCAACCTATCAGCGCCGCTTACGATAGACGTACCCTATCCAACACCACTATCCCATATTCCAAACATTACGGCCGGGGATCATCCCGGTGACGAGGGAGGAGTTTTGGATGTGGCATGGTCTTCCGGCCACGAGTCAATAACCCACCATCGCGTGTATGTATCCAGCACAAATTTCACGTCAATTGCAGAACTCAATGCTTCGGTCGTCCTACCCTCTTCAGTATTCATAGCAAACGTTAGCGTTGATACCGAAGGACAACCCTTGAATGACGGGACGGCATATTTCGTCGCTGTTGTAGGTGCTGACCAATACGGTAATGCATCAGAAAATGTAAGTGCAGACGGACCATTTTACACAAGGAACGATACTGCACTGGTAACAACGCTCAATGCATCTTATGCAGGATTTAAGGAAGATGCAATGCTCTCGCAGGTCTTGTTAAAGGCAGATGGCGCATTGCATGTTACTGCGCATCTTCATCACGATGGTGCGGCAGTGGATGGAGCAGAATTATCGCTCAATATTCTTGGAGAAAACGACAATTATACCCTTTTAGAAACTACAAACGAATCTGGAATTGCCGTTTTCATGGTGTCCAACCTAAGCACGTTGGGGCCAATTGAAGCCCTTGGGCCAATGTCCCTTTCAGTTTCTTTTACCGGAAGCCAAGGCGGAGTCATTGACCGCCCCCTCGCTCCAGCATACAACCAAACCGACGCATTTGGAACGGTAGCTGTAAATTTCACAACCGTTGAGCCTATTTTGGTTGCTGAAGATGGCTCGTTCATAACAACTCTAACGGTTGACGCTCAGAATACCGGCCAACAGAGTTTGCTGGCTAACATGTTGGTTGGATGGGATGTTAAATCCGAGAATGGCTCCGATGTTTTCAACGGCACAGGCACGGTCCAAGGTAACGAGATGGTCTTGTCGGGCCTTGGCTCATACGGCGGAACCTTGAACATTTATCTTGACGCTTCAACGCCTTATTATTACAGTGAAGGCATGTCGTTAACACTGTTGTTTGAGGGCTCTTCTATCGTTGACCAAAATCAAACCAACTCCTCCACCAATGACAGCAACGAAACGACATTCCCGGATGTAACGCTGGCTGGAACGATTGACTGTGGAACTGCAACCTACGCATGGGAGCAAAACAGTACCGATGAGCGCATTACGTGTACCATCACCAATCCGAATCCGTTTGATGTGTTCCTCGGATTTTCCTGGAAAGTGACCCCAACAACCCCTCCGCCAGTCACCTTTGAAGCGCCTTTTGGTGTGAGCAGCGGGCCGCCCCTCACCATTTCTGCGGGGGCCTCGATCCAAGTGGATTTCTCGCCGGTCCGTAATGGGCCATCCGATGGTTTGTTCCCCGGAATTCAAGGCGTTGGGTACGTCGTTTTCTTCTCATGCTCTGAGTTGGGCGGAGCCAATCAGTGCGATTCCATGACCACGCCTACAGCCAGCACTGAAGGCGAATTACAGTGGACGCTTTCAGAGAAACTTGCAGTTGATACCGACAATACCAACGATGGTCAGACCAACGATGACGGGGATGAAGCCTCAAGCTCCACGACTCCGGTATTGGTCGGTATTGGAATTGTGCTATTTGTTGCAGCAGTGATCGGCGGAGCCATTTTCATGCGCTCTCGAATTGATGATGATTTTGATGATGAAGATGAAGAAGATTACTACGCAGAAGCGATGGACGCACCCGATGACCATCCAGGTAAGAAACCCCTCAACCTTTCCGAATCGAAATCGCTTGATTCACTCAAGGCTGAAGGCAAGGAACTCCATGAAGATGCCCCTGAAGGAATTGAATCATCGATGCTTGGCAGCAGCGCTGATGCGTTCCAATTCGGAGCAACCGCTGAAGATGCAATCCCAGAAGTGAATTCAGGAGATGACGATGCTGAAGGCGCCGAAGATGCAGAAGATGCTGAAGAGATTGAAGAAGAAGCCCAAGAAGGTTCTGAAATTTCAGTGGACGATGATGGTACAGAATGGTGGGAAGATGAAGAAGGCGTCTGGTGGTACCGGGAAGAAGGCTGGGAAGACTGGGCTGTTTGGGAAGAATGATTCAGCCGTGAATCTTTTCATGGGCTGACGGTTGGCCATTAACTGGAGCGAATATACATGGTTGCGAATCTACAACCCTATGCGTTGGTCTTGCATCAAGATGCAGACCCCCGTACAGGGGGCGTTGCTATCTGCGGTTTTACAACAGCAGGAATGGTTGGCGTCATTGCAACCTCGCACATCATCAAGGAATTAAATCTCAAGCAATTGGGTACGGTCATGCATTCTGACTTTCCCGCAATCGCTCTTATTCATAACGAGGTCCCCAAGCATCCTGTACGCGTTTATCAGGGCGACGGCGTGGGTATTTTTACTTCCGAAATACAGTTTGGGAATGAAACAGATCTTCCCTTTGCGTCAACCGTTCTAGAGTGGTTTACCAAAGGAGGGTTTGACCGCCTGATTATTGTTGATGGTTTGGTGCGCCCTGAGAAGGAATTGAGTCAGGGTGAGTTGTTTGGAGTGGGCTCAATTAAAGCCTCTCGTGAACGACTTAAGGGCTTAGATATTGAACCGATTCAGCAAGGAATTGTAGCCGGAATTACCGGGTTTTTATTGGGTGAAGGCGACCGTTTGGGAATCGACATCACGGCTCTTCTTTCTGAGGCTAATCCGATGTATCCCGATGCGCGGGCCGCTGCCATCGCAGTTGAGGCCATCAGCGATTTAACCGGTATAGAAATCCCATTGACCGACTTGCTGGAAAATGCACGAGCCATTGAGGACAACGTCCGAAACATCATTGAGAATGCTTCTCAGATGCTTCCTGCGCCAGAGGAAAACAACGTCACTGACATTGACCCATCCTTCGGATGAAAGCAGGCTCCGTTTACCGCCAAATCCTTGGGAGTTGGACGTTATTGCCCAACCAACATGCGCACGCATTCTAAAACCGATTTAAGTGGAGCATCCGTTACAAAGAACGGGTCAATATCGGGTACCCGTGCTGCACAATGGCCCTGCTCTTTGAGCGTTGAAAACAGTACTTCCATCTTTGGAGCGTGTGAAACTCCTGCCATATTGGGGACGTCATCAATGTGCAACAAGAGATGTTCCCTGCTCATCAAATCAGCAGCATCGGCAATGTAACGTACACTTCTTCTCAGTTCGCGTTGGGAGTATTCTTGGTCAGCTTCATCCCACTGGAGTCCAGCCTTTATTGCCTGGTTAACCTCCTCAATTGAGGGTGAACATAGGCTGAGCGCTCGCTCTTCCGTCATACGCCCAGCGATCTCTTTGCTCCAAAGAGGTCCGACCCACATCGGGCCGCTTCCACGTTCCACTTCTTCGGGAGTCGGGTGTTGAACAAACCGGTAGCCGCCGCGAGGCTCACGAATACGCCATCCCATCTTGTTCATGACGTTGGAGGCCCGCTCTTTGCTCCGGCTCACCTTGACACTCACGCGCACATGATGTCCATCAAAGAGCGCTAAAACAGGTTCAATGAACCGGTCATGACGGGCTGAGGTTGTTGCAACCTGCCCGAGCAATACTCGCACTGCATCATCATGAGCATAGGTGTCAACGATACCTTTCGCGCCGTATCGTCGTTGTTGAGATGAAGCGCTTGAACCAGTTAAGGCGGCTGTATCGGTGGCGGTTACCTCAAGAAAACCAATTCGGGCAAGGCCCTGTATTGCGGAATCCAGAAAATTTACGGGAGAGCCAAAGGGGTCAAGGTCAACCCATTGATACGCCGCTTCCATCAACGCTATACGGGCGTCATTTTGCATAACGAAGATTCCGTTTTCCATTTCTCCTTCCGGTATTCGTTCATATCGGTCATCTTCAAGAGCGTGCCCAACCGTTACCTTTGGAGGGAAGGCCAAATGAGACCGTTTCAACCAATTCAAGGCAAAAGCGTCAAGGTCGTTTGCTGCGATCCGGAGTCGGGGTTGAACGAGTTCGGGGAGCTCATTTCGCCACCGACGAACGCGTACACCTGTTGCACAAAGTGCATCGAGGGCGCGGAGGTCGTGACCGGGTTTCACCAACCAATCGTGTTCCAGGGCATCTGCCAGGAGCATCACCGAGCGTGTTCGGGCCGGCGCCATTGCTGGATTAAGGAATCCGGGTCCCGTACGTTTTGCTGGTCCCCTTGGCATGTGGGTTGGGCGCTCTTGGTCTTCACGTAGATGGACGAGCGTCTTCCCTTCGAGCCAGAGATGACCGGGGGAATTTGTCCCTTCAGGTTCTCCGGCCATAAATCGGGGAAGACCCTCTCCCTCAAGACCACACCGATGCGAGAAGCATCAGTAATGAGAGAATTCTACGCCTTCAATAGCGTGGGTGACAATGTGGCCATTGTTGGTTACCGAACCAACGATTGCAGTACCGGGCAGTCGTTGAGAAATCCAATCAGTGATGCCTTCCGCCTGATTTTTGTCAACCGCAATGACCATTCCCATTCCCATATTGAACGTCCGATACATCTCACGGGTTTCAACACCTCCAGCTTCTTGCAGCCACCTAAATTCAGGGAGCACGGGTAGCGGGGAATCAATGGACCATCCGAGCGTGTCGTGAAGGCGAAGAAGGTTCGATAATCCACCGCCAGTAACGTGACAGATTGCGTGAATGTCCGAAATTGAAAAGGTGGAATCGGTACGGGCTTCGTTGAGTAAATCAACGATCGGGTCGCAGTAAATTCGTGTCGGGTTCAGCACCACTTCGCCCATGGTCGGTTGACCGTCAGTCCAACGAATGAGGCTCCTGAATGGGTGGTGGCTGTCAAAAGGAGCGGGCGCACGATAGTCAATTCCGGCATGCTCAACAATTCTACGAACCAATGAGTACCCGTTAGAGTGGATTCCCGATGATGGAAGGCCAATCAGAACATCCCCCTCTTTCAGATGTTCCCCGGTAATGGCTTCTCCTTTGGGCAGCCATCCAAGAGCAGTACCTGACATGTCCAACTCCGTGACAATGCCAGGCAGCGATGCGGTTTCCCCGCCTGCAAGGGTAACCCTTGCTTGTCGACAGGCCTCTGCAAGCGATGCGCCAAGTGCAGCATGAATGGCAGGATCCGGCTTTGGAACGGCTACATAGTCAACAAAGGCAATCGGTTCAGCACCCACACATAACAGGTCATTGACGTTCATTGCCATGCAGTCGATGCCTACGCCACTCCATTGTTCGAGCATTGTAGCAATTTGCAATTTGCTTCCAACACCGTCCGTAGCCATCGCCAAAAGATTGTCTCCGAACTCAATGAGTCCTCCAAATC
>CAXAHZ010000013.1:0-14691 GCA_963968875.1 uncultured euryarchaeote | reverse complement strand
CCAACTCCCGCATAGGGGTCTGCAACGATCAAGGGGCGGGGGTGTTGGGATCTGAATTCTTTGAGCGATTCAAGGGTCCGGTTGCGCTCGGTGGAAAGGCGGGTTGAAAAGTAGGCCTTTCCGGGGTCAACCCAAATCCAATGGCCATGCTCTCTGACTTTTGTTCGCGTATGCGTGGATCCGTCTCTGCTTCCCAAAACCGCCAATTTACGAACGCGGAAATCTCCTTCAACTCCTTCATCCGCGCATATGAGGCGGATGTTTGGTAGCTGTTCAAGCATGGCTGAAGCAATTGCTGGTCCGTAAATCGCCGTGTTATCTTCAAGTTTGACAATAAGGACGTCTCCTTGTATTTCGTAAGCTGCAGGCCATGTTTCAGGTGGCAGGGCTTGCAAACGCTCTGGCAACCGTTCCGTCCAATGGACTGGGCCCTTGCCTTTGGCGTCCACCTCAACATGGGTGAGCCCCTTCCAACATGGATTGGCTTCATCTGGAGCATCGCTACGAAGAGGAATGGCTCTAAAGGAGTCTTCTAAAGCGACGACACCCGAGCTAGTGAGCAGCCAATTTGACGACTTGCACAAGGCCAGCCAATCTTGAGTTTCCGCACTCGGCACTCTCAAATGACGCATGGCCTTCGCTTAGGCCAAGCGAACGGTGGGTTTGAGCATGGCGGAGGGTTTCACAACAGCGCAAAGCCTCCCAGAGACGGGCCTTCTTCTTGTTGGAATGGGGCCCGGGACCGTTGGTGCGATGACCCAGGAGGCCCTTGAGGCCGCAAAGTTAGCCACTCACCGTAGATATGAAGCCTACACTGCGTTGTGGCCCGAGCACGAATTGGAATCCCTTGAGAACCTCGTTGGGCCGATCCAAAAAGTGATGCGCCCTGAAGTTGAGGATCCGAACGAGTTGTTCGCCCTTGCCTCAAACTCTCTCGTTGCATTACTGGTCGTCGGCGACCCGCTTCAGGCCACCACTCATGTTGACCTTCAACTTCAAGCAAGTGAAAGAGGTGTCGAGTGTCGAGTTTTCCACGGCATCTCCATTACAACGCTGGTTACAGGCGCAGTTGGCCTCTCAAATTACCGCTTCGGACGTCAAACAACATTGACCTACCCCTACGGAGGATGGGTGGCAACTTCCCCCTTGGAAGCCGTAGCTATGAATCAATTTTCTGGCCTTCACACCCTTGCGTTGTTGGACCTTGACCCGACGGGCCAAGGAATTGGGGACCAACGTCCAATGACGCCGAAAGACGCTGCACGTTCGATTGAAATGATGCGCAACAAGATCAGCGATGGTTTTACTGAGCGTGTATTCGAACCTGGAAATCCCACAGACATGCTCATGAAAGCCGCATTATCTACTCTGATTAACAGCGAATTAGGGAGCATGCGGGTTGTGTTGTGTTCCGACATGGGCACACCGGACCAGAACATAGTTACCACGACGGTGGATGCTTTGGGTGAGGAAATAGGGGGCCGCTTGAATTGCCTCGTATTCCCTGCAACGACGGGTGAAGTTGAAGAGAAAGCAGTCCTTCGTTGGACCGGGGAGTAGGGGAAATCATGTCTGAAAGTGTGCTTTTACTCCTGTCATTCCTTCTCTTTATGCTGTTTTTCGCTGGCGTTGGGCTTGCGTCAATGCGTGTTAAGGAGGACACCACCGATGATTATCTCGTTGCAGGACGAGGGATGCATCCTGCTCTTGCAGCACTTTCCGCAGTAAGTACCTGGAATTCCGGATACATGTTCATTGGGTTCATTGGATTTATTATTCTCCAAGGGTATTCCGCCATTTGGATTGCTGCTGTTTCTACAATCGGGCAACTTGTCGCTTGGATTTGGCTCTACAAATTCATCCAACGCGAAGGTGAAACAAGGGGGATTCGTTCTCTTTCTTCTCTCGTTTCAAGTACGAGCGGGTCGCCAGAAGCGAAATTGGCTGGCGTACTCTCTGTCCTTTTCCTTTCAATCTATGCTGCGGCCCAACTTACTGCAGGGGGCGTAGCGTTGGAAACAATGTTGAATTGGTCCCCCATAATTGGTATTTTGATTGGGTTTGTACTGGTTGTGGCTTATTGCTACGCAGGAGGTATTCGTGCTTCTATTTGGACCGATGCCGCCCAATCTTGTGTCATGATTGTTGGGTCGACCATCTTGTGCCTTGTTGCCCTAAACGATGCGGGCGGGTTTTCCGGCCTCAACGACAAATTAACGGCGATTGACCCTGCGATGACCAACATCTTCCCCTCTGGATTGAAATTCGGCGCCACCTTGTGGATTGCTGCGTTCTTTTTGGGTGGGTTGGGTGTTGCTGGACAACCTCAAGTGGTTTCCCGCGTCATGACGCTCAAAGACGACAAAGCTCGCAAAGAAGCAATGATCTGGTTTTTCGTTTGGCAGACACCGTTTATCATCCTCATGTTCTTGATTGGCCTTTCATGCCGAGTCTTGTTGCCAGAACTTGGCACAGCAGGTGCTGAAACCGGACTCCCACTCTTGGCCATGGAGAAATTGAGTCCGTTCCTGGGCGGGCTTATTCTTGCGTCTATTTTTGCAGCAACCATGTCAACAGCGGACAGTCAAGTGTTAGCATGTACGGCTGCGATTACTGACGACATTCAACCAGAATGGAGCCAGGATCACAAAACGGCCAAACGAGTTACGCTCGCAGTTGCTGTGTTTGCCACTCTTATATCCCTGGCTGGGCAGCAGGTTCCAGGGTTTGGAGACTCTGTATTCAAACTCGTAGTACTCGCCGTGTACGGACTTGGCGGCATTTTCGTTCCTTTGATATTGATTCGTATGATGGGATACGAACCAGACACTCTGCACTCAATGATCATGATGAGTTCTGCCATGGTTGCAGTGATCGTTTGGACCCTTCTTGGGTTCGGCGATGCTGATGGAATCTTTCCCTCAGTCCCCGGAATGGGGGCTGCATTTGCATCTCACTTCTTGATGTGTGCGGCCCGTCATGATTCGGTAAGCAATCCCTTCGGCCGCTACGCTGTCCCGAGTAAAAATGGTTGGATTATCGGTGGCGTTGTCGTACTGCTCCTAACGGCCACCGTAGAAGCGACCTACATCAACATCGGCCCGAAGTCGTCTTCTTCATCTGGCAATACCGTCGGTGATTACCAGGTGAACGGTGAACTCTCTTACGTACAACTTGATGCTGGCACAGAATACGTTGCCGACGGTACACCGTGGAACGAGGTATTCTTTACCGATTCAATCGATAATGCGGATGAACTCAACATTGTCGGGCTTCGCATATCGCTTACATACGGAGAAGATGAAACTCCTCAGGGCGGGGCTTGTCAATCACAAACTGCGGCAGACACCATTTCGGCAACGGCTTCTCACCTTGAGTTCTCTTTGAGTGGAGACGGTCAAAACAGTGGAGGGAACGACGGCCATGACATTGTCCTGGAGTGGTACAATTCCACCATGGTAGGTACGACCGTTTCTGGACTGACATTGAATGAAATCAAGGAGCAGATTGATTCAATGGGTGCGGGACTTGGAGAGCACAGCGCAGAGATTTCCGTATCTGCCCAAGGAGACTCCTGCCTCTTTGGTGGAAGTAACGAGGACAACGGCGAGGAAATTTCGTTTACGGTTGAACTCGTTGTACTGGACTACACGATTGAGCCAGTCACAGTTTGAACTCTTGGCCCTGCTCCGCTACCGCCCAGCCCAATGATGTGACCTCTGCAGAGGCACTGCTGCCTTTGTCGTGGAGAGGGTTGGTATGATTAAGGTGTATGAAATAAATTTCAGGGTCGCCTTCCCGCTTGGCGCCAATCAAACCTAGAGTCTCACTAACTGGGGGGTGAGGGACGTTGTTTTGTCGCTCGGGAGGAAGTTCGTTAGCGTCCCAAAATGTTCCGTCGATTAAAGCGATATCCACGTCCAAACGGCCAAGCCATTCACGGATGGTTTTGCACTGGTGACGCTCCAACGTACTGTTCCAATCGTCATGATCTGGGAGATAGAGTAGGGAGCGATTTGGCCCTCTGACAATGAATGCATGCATGTCTGAAAGTTCCGCTCTATGAGGTACATGTACACATTCAACGGTAAGTCCATTTGCAGATATTACGGCGTCTCCATGCATGAATACACGTTCAGAAAAAACACCTTGTTTGAGCATTAATGCCCATTGCGGGGTTTCCTCAATCAGGTGAAACATTGACGATGAAACATGGAGATCAAGGTCTTTGGCGTTCATGGTTTCTTTTCCAAGAAGGCCTAAGCCGTCAACGTGTCCAAAATGGGCATGGGTCAATAATATCGAAGAAAGAGGTGGATGGCCCCATATTGAGAGTTGCCCTGCAAGGTGTCGCGTTGTATCGATAAGGTGCCCGTTATTTTTGTCGTCAACCACTCCAAGACTTACTGGAAAGCGGTGCTCTGATGGCCTAAGGCTGCTGCAACATTCCCGTTGACACCCCGCTTGGGGGCGGCCTCCATCTTGAGCGGTGCCAAGAAGAGTTGCAATGACCATGCCCCTCGGTTACTGTGCCCTTAGATAGTGCTTTTCAAAAAGAAGGGTAGGGAGAGAAGGGCTCAAACACTCAAGCCCTCCCCCTTCGCTTGGGGAGTAACATGGCGGCACCATCCAAAGTAGAATTTCCCGGGCAAAAAAAGCAACGCATGAAGATGCGGGGCACCAAGCAAGCCAACGAGGCGACGGCCAAGAAACTCGCCCGCCAGCTCAGTCACTTTCACGACCATCCGCGAAGCCATCTCCCTGCCATGACGTTCAGGGGTAAATTGAGTTGGGGGCGCACAGATCCAGTAACAAAAACACTCCGGGAAATTGACCGAATCATCAAGAAAAAGGACGACCTTGGTTGGCTAACAAAGCGCATGATGGCAAAACGGGGCGACCCCGTAGCAAAAGCATTCGCAGGCTCGCTGCACGCGTCCCACGATGAGCAATTTACGTTGGTTGGCCAATTCAATTCAAGCTCTTTCGGCTCAGCATCTTATGTTCGTAGAGGCGATGGGAAGCCCGGATATCTTGCAGGAATACAAAATTTCTCAAACCTAACACTTCGCATGCTTCCGTGGGAAGACCATGCAAAGAAGGGCATGTATTTCTTTAGCTGGGAGGGGGGTTTTGTTTGCACTGGACCCAATCCAAACCCGCCTGAAGAATGGCTCGAGGATGTGTTGAACCGGTCCCGTTTTGAAATGACTAAAACAGTCATTGACGGAGCCTCTGTTTGGGTAACGGAATCGTTGAGTGCCGATGATGTTGTTCAAGGAAAGGGTGGGAGCGAGGGTTTTGTCACCCTCCGATTTCATCATGGCCCGGTGGTTGGTATTGATTTCAAGTCGCTGGATTCCTTCTCTAAAAAAGATGCTTCGTTTATCCACCATCTCGCCTTATCCATGCTTCCCCCTCTCCTCCCCTCAATTCTCTCAGTAGAGGCATTCTACCTCCCTAAGGGGTGGCCAGAAGACAAGCCGCTCCCCACTGCAAGCAGTGAAGGGATTGAGCGAGTTATTGATGCATGGCAAGGCTTGACTTTGAATGAAGGCGTTATGGCAAATGCCATGAAAACGACCACGCTTGAAGGCATTGAAGATGGATTGCTTATTGGAGAATCATGGTTACCAGGCACCGATGTCGAAGCCATCCAGGCGGCTCTTGAGTCCTATGCAGGCTCTCCCGATGAGCGCACTCTAACCGCTCATATTCTCGAAGCAGCAATCACGAATCCGCACGAAGACAATGATGCGTTAAGAATCCAACCAAAAGGGGCTGCAGAACAACGAGAAAACGGAGGAATTCGCATCTTTGAAGGCGTTACTTGTGGCGATATTTTAACCGCCTTCTGGGAAACACACGGCGAGCAAAGTCTTGCTGGTTTAGGCCTAGACGGGGATGAGGCCGCAGCAATTTGGGAGCAACAAAATACCTCACCTAAGCCGTTTGGAAAATTCCTCAAAGGGCTTGACAAGGCCATGGAATTGGCGCGACAGAAAGCTCGTTTCCCTTCATTGGATACTACCGAGGGCCCAGCAGCAATGATTCATTCCCTCACGGTAAAGGGCCTAACCATAGGGATGGGGTCTGTGGAGCGAGAAGCCACGGGGCGCCATGACTCAATTGACCGTTCGGCCGCAGCATGGGCATGGCTTGTGGCTGTAAACCGCTCAACAGGTCAAGAATGGCACTTTGATTCAACCGCTCGGGACCGAGGGGGCGTGTGGTATCCTGCCACACAACGCTTGCACGAAGTTGGCAAAGCACTTCTTGCTGCAAAAGACGATGAAGTCCCGGCCAAAAAGGAAGAGTGGGGCGAGGCTTTTGCCGCCCTTCGCGCACTTACTGGCTCGTGATGTAAATCGCACTAGAGCAATCTCGATTTCGTAGTAGGGCGACGAACGGTCTAGGGCCGTCTAAATTCAACTCAAAGGGTGTCAAGAGCATTGCTAATGTCTGCCCAAAGGTCGTCAACATCTTCAATTCCAATACTCAAACGAACAAAACCAGGGACCACTCCGGCTGCATGACGAACTTCCTCGGGAACGAACATGTGGCTTGAGTTAAACGGGCATTCAATCAATGATTCAACACCTCCTAGGCTTGTGGCTTCGTAGATCATGTCAAGGCCACGCATAAATTTGAGAGCCGCCTCATCGCCACCTTTCACTACGAATGCAATCATCCCCGATCCCTTTGGAAGGACACGTTGTGCAACCTCATAATCGGGATGTGAATCTAGACTTGTGTGAAGGACGTAGTCAACGTGTCCGTGCGAGTTGAGGCGCTGAGCAAGTGTTTCTGCATTTGAACAAATTCGGGGCATGCGAACATCAAGTGTGCGCATTCCTCGCTCCAAAAGATAGCAGGCGTGAGGGTCTGGGTTTCCACCGAAGTGGACTTTGCGCATGAAGATTTGAGCGATGAGTTCCTTTGAACCAACGACCGCCCCTCCGATGATATCAGAGTGGCCGCCGAGATATTTTGTTGTTGAATGAATCACGAGATCAACCCCCATATTGAGTGGTTTACAGCCCCAAGGAGAGGCAAATGTGTTGTCGATGATGACCATGACGCCATGCTTTCGCCCGATTTCAACCATGGCAGGAATGTCACATACTTTCAGAACTGGGTTCGTTAGTGTCTCGATGTAGAGGATTTTGGTGTTGGGCTGAATTGCAGCCTCGTAGGACGACGGGTCTTGCATGTCTGCCATGCTGACTCCAATTCCATAGCGGGTGAGTTCTTCGGTGAGGAGACCGTAGGTCCCCCCGTATACATCAGCGCTTGCGACAATGTGGTCGCCCTGATTGAGGAAACTCAGCATTGTCGCCGATATAGCAGCCATTCCCGAAGCAAAAGTCTCGGCGTCTTCTCCATCTTCAAGGGCCGTTAGTTTTTGAGCAACGGCATCGGAATTAACTGAAGAAAGCCTTGCATAAAGGAGGGTGTGTTGAGCACCAGCCGCCCATCCAGCATAGCGTTCATCGGTCAGTTTGTAAGTTGAAGATTGGAAAATGGGCGTATTGACAGCGTCGCCAATGTGTTGGGTGCCACTGTGAACTGCTTTACTGGCAAAATTGTATTCCGAGTTCTCCTTCTCCATGTCCCTCAACAACCCTCCCACAATACGGGCCGCCTTCAAGCATTCTCTTTGGCGGTTTCATCTGAGGGGGTAGTAATTTCCACCAAGAGATTGCCTCCAAGAAGGACACCTCCTCCGATTAAAATCCACCATGTCCAAGGGACAAGGCCGAGGCTGAGGCCGAATACTGTTGCCCATACGGGTTCAAACGCATAGATAATTGCAGCTTGTACGGGGTGCATGTATCGCTGAAACATGTTGAGGGCGAGAAGGCAGAAGAACGAACCTCCAATCCCAAGTAGAAGCAGGGGTAGAAGGACGCCCTTGGTTGAAAGTACGGCTGGAATCATCGAAGTTGCTTCTCTTGAAGAGATCATCATAATGACGATAGCTCCGACGCTAACAACGGCAAACGAGGTCAATGAAAGACCGATGGGGTCAAGTTTTTTGGTGAGGTTCTGAGTAAAAATGATGTGGAGTGCGAAGAAAAAGGCCGAGATAACCGTTACGATCTCACCCCACCCCCAAGAAAGATGAGGGGGGCCTTCAATGAATCCAGCACCGAATGTAGCAAGAAAAACCCCCCAGTACAGCGTTGCACGTGGTGGGTGTTGGGTCATTTTGACACTCAGCAGGGCCGTCATGACCACATAAAGAGAAGTGAGAAAAGCGGATGTCGAGGGGTTGATCTCTTCAAGGGCCACCATTTGTGTGACAAACCCAATGAGCATCAGGCCACCCAAAATTCCGCCACCTTTCCATAATTCTGTATTGGTTAACGATGCTCTTGCATTTGAAAAGAATGCGAGAATAAGAACCAAGGCAATGAAGAACCGTGCGCCCACCAAAAAGGCCACTACAGGGACGGTCCCGTACTCATTGAGTTCGCCGTCAAGGGCGTTCAAGGCTTGTTTCATCCAGATGAAGGTCGCACCCCAAACAAGTGTAACGCTCAACAACACAAGTGCTGCAGTCCTCCTCGTGGGATTTGCCAGTATGCCGGCTTCTTCACCCCCGCTCGCCATGCCCTTCGGGTAAGGCCGTTGGGTCAAGAGCATGGTGGTTCATCTTGATGGGAGAAGCATATGCTCAAGGAGTACCCCTTCTCTCGGGTTGTTATGGGCGGTACATCTGCTGTTGAGTCGGTCGCATGGGACAGCCCCATTGACACTGGAGAAGTCCCGAAAAATGGTGAATCGTTTGATGCCATTGTCGTCGGGGGCGGCCCAGGTGGTGCCTCTGCCGCTGGCTACCTTGCAATGGGTGGGCAGCGGGTTTTGTTGATTGAAAAAGACGTGTGGCCTCGAGACAAAGTTTGCGGAGACGCTGTTGGCGGGAAGTCATTGAGTTACGTCAAGAGTTTAGGCGTCAAGGAGCATCTTGAGAATACCTCTCACTTCCGAGTAACGGGAATCATGTTTTCTTCTCCAAAGGGCCATGAAGTTCGTGTCGCCCTTCCCGAAGAGGATGTCGCGAGATTGGAAGCAGGATACGCACTCCCCCGAAAACAGTTTGATACGCTCTTGTTTAGGGAAGTTCAGAACACCGTCCGTGCCGCGGGTGGCTCTGTTATTCAAGGCGGTGAAGTTCGTCAGGTCCTGTATGATGACGGCAACGGAGGAAACGACCCCGGCCCCAACAGCGGCAATGCTCGGTACGGAGCAGGAGTCGTTGTTCGCGTCGGTGGAAGGGGGGGAGAGGAGCTCACATTCCACGCCCCTAACCTGATCGGTGCTGCAGGATACCGTTGCCCTGTTGCCAAATCCATGCTAGAGGAAACCTATGACGAACCGATGGTTGATCGGGACCATTATTGCGCTGGGTACCGCGAATATTGGACTGGAGTGAAAGGATGTGAAGCCCAGGTTGGAGATATAGAAATACACTTTGTGGATTCTGTGCTCCCGGGTTATTTCTGGCTCTTCCCTGTTTCAGAAGGTGTTGTCAATGTAGGAATCGGTATGGTCATGTCGGAAATGGATAAGCAAAAACAGAAACTCAAAGCGCTCCAATCTGACGTTATCGCAAATCACAAATTGTTCAAAGATCGCTTTGAAGGTGCCACGATGATTAAAGGAAGCGGTAAAGGATGGCAATTGCCTTTCGGTTCACCTCGTAAGAAGAGCGAAATGCAACCGCGTCGTTCGGCTTCAAACGGAGTCTTCCTCGTTGGCGACGCTGCTTCCTTGGTCGACCCGTTCAGCGGCGAAGGAGTTGGCAATGCCCTCGTAAGTGGCGAGATGGCGGCTCAACACATCCTCGAGAAAAAGAATCCGGGCGATTATCAACTGGCGCTTTGGGAGGCACTTGGCCCCGAACTCACGAATTCTCATCGAATGCAACGAATGAGCAAGAAGGCTTGGTTGCTCAACTGGTTTGTCAAGAAGGCTTCAAAGAAACCCGCTATCCAAGAAATGATGACAGAGATGATTGCGAGTAAAGAGGCGCAAGAGGACCTCCACTCGCCGTGGTTTATGTTCAAAACGCTCATGTTCTGAGGGAATACTATGGATGCTCAACTCGATAATATTGATGCTGTTTTTCTTGACCTTGACGGGACCATCTACTTGGGAGGAACCCTCATTGAGGGGGCCCAGGAGTTTCTAGAGCGATGCAATACACGAGGAGTTCGTCGTTATTTTCTCTCCAATAACTCTTCAAAATCTGTAGCTCAATATCTGGAGAAATTGCACGGATTGGGTTTGGAAGCAGAAGCAGAAGATGTGCTTCTTTCGACGCACGATTTACTCGCATGGCTCGAAAAAGAACACGTAACAGAAACCTGGATGGTCGGCACTCAGGGCATGAAAAATATGCTTGAGGAAAAGGGAATCAGCACAACCAGTTCAAAGCCTCAATACGTCGTTTTAGGGTACGATACTGAGCTTACCTATGACAAGATATCAACTGCTAGCATCCACATGCATGCCGGCGTTCCTCTGGTTGCAAGTCACCCCGACATGGTTTGTCCAAGTCCAGAGGGGGGCCTTCCTGATGTCGGCGCGTACCTTGCTATGTTCAAAGCAACGACCGGCTACGATCCCGTCCACATTACGGGAAAGCCCAATGCCGGCATGATTCTGCATAAAATTGAGGCACTTGGGCTTGACCCAGCTCGGTGCGCCATGGTTGGCGACCGGTTGTATACCGACATGGCCATGGCATCAAGAGCAGGGGTGGTTGGCGTCCTTGTATTATCTGGAGAAGCAACTCGCGACGATGTGCAACGATTGGACGATGGTGCTGAGCAGCAACCCTCGTTTATTGTGGAAAGCGTGGATGAACTTCTGCGGTGAACAACATGAAATGGATGAAACGTTGGAATTGGTGGCGCCAAAGAAGGACGTCTTTTCCTCCTGATGATATTCATCGCGCTGGAGACTTGGCAGAACAAAGACTTGCTAAAATCAGCAGGGCTGCCGGAAAATCCAACGGATGGAACATCTTTGAATCGGTACGCATTCCTGATGTAGAACAGGGTGGAAAACGAGAGATTGACCTCGTCATTGTCGGCGGGAGTACGTTGTTGGTTGTGGAACAAAAACACTGGTCTGGCTCTTTTACCATCAATCAAAAGGAAGAATTCATCCAGCAGAGAAACAATGGGACAAATCACAATCACAGTACTGTAAGTCAACGGATTGAACGAAAGGCGCGGATCATGCATGAGATGTTCAAAACAAAGCACCCGGAACAGGAATCGATTGCAGTTCGTGTCCTCTTAGCATTCACCCACCCAAAACTTGAGTGGCCAAGTAACATAGGAGTCTTAAAATCGGACGTTCGAAATGAAAAACAATTCATCAAACTCTTGGAAGAAGATGACCCCGGACCCATCAACCAAGACCTATTGGATTTTGTTAATGGGTTTGGCACATGGGACGAAATTGAATTGAACGGCGGGCTGATGCTCAAGGGCGACGTTCTCGGCTTGGGCTTAGGAGAAGATGTTTCTCAATGGCAAAAGCCGCGTGGTGAGCCTCTCATCGGTTCAACATCTCATTCCCGTTCATTCTTGTCATTGTGGTCAAAAGAGCCATCGGTCGTGGAGTTGAACTTTGGTCAGCAGCATGTTAAGGCTTCTTTGCCATTTGGAAAATCACTGCGAATGCATGTGGTTGGTCGTAAGGAGCCCGAAGATGTGCCATGGGCGACCGTTGCTCGTCTCAATCTCTCAAAACCACCTTCGAGCCCCTGATGGGCAAAGAGAGGTTTCAAGCACAACGAGCATCGCCGGCATCATGTGGCAGAAGCTTGGATTGAAGCCATCGGTTTGTTGGCCGGTGTTATTGGGATTATTGCATGGGTCCCTCAAATCATAGAAGTTTGGAAGCATAAGCGTCATGAAGGTATTTCGCTACCCACCTTTGGTGTCGTGTTTATCGCCCTTACGTTGTGGCTCCTGTACGGCATTCTCGTCAATTCTCTGGCGATGATTGTTGCCAACATCATGACTCTTATCGTCATATTTGCCGTTATACTTGGCGTCATTCGCGCCCGAAGGGCGGAGAAAGTCCCTCTGACTCAATAGGCTGATTTGGTCGTTGAAATAATCACTGAACCAATCTTGTATGGGTCTCCATTGGATGCTGGCCGACGGTCTTCAAGGCGACCAACCCAGCCGTCATCAACGGTGCTGACTGGAACTCGGATTGATGCCCCTCTATCGGAGATCCCATATGAGAACTGGTCAATGGATTGTGTTTCGTGGAGCCCTGTAAGGCGGAGGTCATTGTATGCCCCATAAACATCCATGTGTTTCTTGACATTCTTGCCGAATTCCTCACAGATCTTATTGAATAATTCTTCTCCACCTTCATCTCGCATCTTCCCGTCGCTGAAGTTGGCGTGCATTCCCGATCCGTTCCAGTCTCCCTTCACAGGTTTGGGATGGTATTCGATGTAGTATCCATAGCTCTCAGTCAGGCGGTCAAGGAGGTAACGTGCAACCCACAATTCGTCGCCCGCACGCTTTGCACCCTTTGCGAAGACTTGGAACTCCCATTGCCCACAGGCAACTTCTTGGTTGATCCCTTCAAAATTGATTCCGGCATCAAGGCACAGGTCTGCATGTTCCTCAACAAATGCGCGCCCATGGGTATTTTTCCCACCCACTGAACAATAATACAGCCCTTGTGGACCAGGATATCCACCAACAGGGAATCCGAGGGGAAGAGTAGTCTCTACATCCATGATGAAATACTCCTGCTCAAATCCAAACCAGAAATCTTCGTCGTCGTCGTCGATGGTTGCGCGCCCATTGCTTTCATGCGGCGTTCCGTCTGCATTCATAACTTCACACATAACCAAGAATCCATTGTATCGTTGAGGGTCTGGGAAAATGGCTACTGGTTTGAGGAGGCAATCGGAGTCTCCGCCTTCTGCTTGGCGTGTGGATGAGCCGTCAAAGCACCATACTGGGCAGTCTTCAAGTTCGCCGGTAAAATCTCCCTTGACGAGTGTTTTACTGCGCATGTTTTGTGTTGGTTCATATCCATCTAGCCAAATGTACTCTAACTTTGCTTTGTCAATCATAGTATCATATGCTTCGTTGTTAAGACGGTATATGAACCATACGCTCAATAAATATCTTTAAAAGATAATCAAATGATTGATTTTAAATCATATTGTTTTTCAAATTTATAATTTAAATTTAGGTTTGTGGAAGTAAGATGTTCGTATGCAGCAATGATTGCAATATTTTCAACCATCCGACCAGATTGTTTTCTTGTTCCAAAACATCGGACTTTTCTCAAGCCAGACTGAACGGAACGGCCCCTTCACTGATTGTTTGCTGCGTCCTCGCCTTGAGGTGTGAGCAGTATTGTTCCTGCATCTCTGGAGATGTGATCCACTGTGAGCATCCCCCCATTCACGGTTACTGGGCAGAGTAAACCGCAAGCTGGTGCGAGGTAATCCTCTCCGGTTTCAGTAAGAACCAGGCGGATGCCGTGACCTGCAGGCAAGATTGCGTCGATGGCTTGAAATTCCATCATCATAGTAACCCCTTGTCCAGGGAGTACCGTTGTCGGGTCACTCCCCCCCTGGTGGTAGCGTATGTCCATGGTCGCATGGCCTAAACGAAGTCCGGTTTCAGCATCCTGCATTTCTGCAAAGATTTGCCCCCCATCCATCGCCGCTGTGACATCAAGATGGAGTCGGAACAAACCGGAGAGGTGGGCGTCTTGTTCATCAAAGAGCGCTGGGCATTCGAAGGTGACGGTCATCGTCCCGCCCCCAGCAACACTTGCTCCAGCAACACGTTGGCCGTTTTGGGTGCACGCGTCAAGAGGTTGTTCAAGGGGTTCTGCATCGAGTGGGGGCCACGTTGATTCGATCCTCCACTCCCCATCGTTACGTTGGATTTGGGCGTGAAGTTCTGGTTGAGGGCCGACGCCTTTGAGGTAATACTCAAACCATTCAAAGAGGTCTTGGGCCCAATCCCATCGAGTCATGTTGTGGATCGCCTCTCCACCGTATCCAGAATCCTGATTGTTGTGCTTTGTCCATTGGTCGGGGTAGTTGTGTTCCCACTGGCCAAGCATTCCTCGGACCTCGAAACCTTCATCGATAAACGTTTGATACCACGGGAATACTTGGTGCGGGTCAACGTTCCAATCCTGCATCCCCTGGACCCAGTAAACGCTTCCATTGTAGTTCTCCAAAGCCTTGGAAATGTGTTCTCGCTCATCGTAATAATTCGCCATGTAGGGGTCAAGTTCTCCTGCACCATAGGTGACCGGGCCTGCAAAGAATCCTTCAATGATATCGGGGCATATGTTGTCAAAATCATCCTCGTTGTAGTCTACGGTACTGCTGAAATAATTCATGTGCATGACCTGACTTCGGGCCTCTGCGCTTCCGTTTTTGTAGAGAAGCGGGTGGAGCCCGGTTGTGCCCGAAATTGGGACGATGGTTGCGAGGTATTCACTGCCCAAAGCCGCAGCCTCCCATTGAGTTGCTCCCTCGTACGACTTGCCGTAAAGTCCAACCTTGCCATTGGACCAATTCTGCTGACCCAGCCATTCTACGGCAGCATGAATGCCCCAACCCTCACCTTCACCGCGATAGTCAAAACAACCGCTCGATTCTTCTGTGCC
>CAXAHZ010000012.1:0-15036 GCA_963968875.1 uncultured euryarchaeote | reverse complement strand
TCAGCATCACCTGTAATTACCATGAAGATAACCGTGATGAGGTGGAAGATACTTTGACCAATCATAAACCAAGGAACGACCTCGTTGATATAAATCTTAACCCTGCACTTTGCAAGATTAATCAGCAAATTTCAAGCTTTACGAAATTGGCATCATTGAGTAGTTTAATCTCGTCGTTGTACGCCTTCTTCACCGATGACCTGAAGTTGGGTTGGTAGGGTTGGATAGGCGCCCCAATAGGCTTCACGTGCTGCTTGGTTGAGGTCCATGCAAGCGACGACATCTCCCGCCCGGTCGGGCAGAGGTTCTGTTCCGTTCAAATGCTTGATGATCGGTTCAATATTTGAAAGGTTGACGAAGCCCCAACCCGTTTGTGTGCACGGCGCAACAGGAGAAATTGGCATGGTTCCCGAAGTTGGGTCCCAACCGAGGTCAGGATACCATGCAGAGAGGTTGATCGCTTCACGAATTTGGGCGTTGTCAATGTAAACTGTGTTTCCTTCTGCATCGGTGCCGTTGACGAGTTGCTTCGATCGAGAATCGGGTGCAGCTCCCGACAAACCGTCTTGGTATTCATCGCGAAGGGATTCCAACACGAAGGAAATGATTCCAGCAGTACGTGGAGTAGCGAAGGATGTTCCTGAAGTCTCATGGTATCCATCGATGTCATCGTGGTTCGGTAGTATTTGAGTCCAATCTGCAGAAATATCTGGATATGAACCCGACATGATCTCCTTTTGGTCGTCCCCCTCTTCGGCGTATCCAGCGATTCCGATTGACCACGGTGGGCCCGCAGTCGCATCCTGCACCGCAGGGGACGGGCTGTTATCTGCAGCACCGGTATGGATCTTCCCGAATTCAACAACGGCAGATTCCGTAGCTCGCTCAATTCCAGGAGCAGGGATTGAGCCAATTGCTCCGAAGGATGTGGTAATAACATCAACCAGCGGTTGATTCGCTGCGGATTGTACCGCCAACTCTGAGAACCCTTCAACGAAATAGATGACCGCATCTGGGTTGGCGTCCAAAACCGCACCGGTGACAGCAGAGCCGTGTCCGTCAGAAGGGTCGTCAAGGATCAGAATATCGGTGTTGCCGTCGGGAGCACTGCCAATGATTTTTGTTCCTGGAAAGTACACGATGTCCGATGCAGTGAGCGTGTCCCAGCATGATTCCTTGTCTGCATCGTAACGTTCCTGCCAACTTCCTTCTAAGGTAATTTCACAAATTTTGTTGACTCCTAATCCGTCCAGAAGCCATTCAGGATATGTCTCGTTGGTCCTAAAATGATCGTGGTAGACATTGATTCCAGTGTCAATTGGAGCGACCACAGAAAAGGCTCTCCAGCCGTTTTCCTCGTTTGATGCGCCTGCTGACTGGCTTTCATCCGATGAATCACTGAAAAAAGACATGCCAGCGACAAGGGACACTACGAGCAGTGTGGCAAGCGATAAAGCGAGAAGTTGTTTCGTTGTCATGCTCTGGCCAACTTCCTCTACGACGAGGCTGGCTTCCAAAACATCTCCCATGGCTACACCTCAGCAACAATTCCTCAAGAACCCTACGCCGTGTCGTCAAATTAAGGTGCACCAGAATTGACGCGAGGACTTTGCTTACCGAGAACCATTGACAAAGATGAAATTTATCATAAATTGGAACATGAGAAACCAAACAAATCCAACGATTGCAATCCATAACAATGAGGGGTCGTCCCCTCCGGATGCATACGAATAAAACACGATGGTCATCGCCAGTCCAATGACAAAGAATACTCTGTATGCTATTGTTGCAAAAATACTTCCTTTTGTGGAAAGTTCTTTCCATCCGTTGAATCCAAACCATTGTTGAATGATGCCCATGGTTTTGGTACAACAATATTGTATTTTATACCATTGTGGGCGAAAAAATTTTCATTCATTGACACTTTGATTGATAAAAACCCCTTTTTTTCTGTATTTTTCAAATCAACTAACGTTCACGGAAACAGTCCACTGTGCTCTTTTTGTAGGGGAAATAACTAAGACAATTCCCACGAGTAAACCATCATGATGAGGGAGAGGTATGCCACGGTACCCGGGCGCCATCATCTTTCAGCCGCCGCTTCGGTTTGGATAAATGCAGTAGCATCCATCTCTATTGCAGCACTTATGCTTCTCTGTACTGTTCCACTTCAGCCTTCAACAACGGGATTTGTTGATGAAATTCCATTTTCTGAATCCTCGGGAAGAGATGATGTCCATGATGGAGATTGGGCGATGGCTCGCCAACAATTGATTGAACCAAGGTATTGCGAATCAGCGTTTGATTATGATACACATTCGGATTATATCGCAACGGTTGATTGCCCAAGTTACGGCGAATCTTACATCACCATCTACCATAATTCCGATTGGAACGTACTTATTGAATCCGTAGAATCGGACATAAGTATCGATTTGTTGGAGTTTTCTCCCGATGGAAGTTACTTGGTTGCTTACGGTAATTTGGATTTTGAAATCTTTCGGACCTCTGATTGGGAAGAAGTATTTTCTGGTAATGTCCAATCCGAAAATAGCTATTTCTACGACATCAATGGAATTACCTGGTCGGGAGATGGAGAAAGAATTCTGTTTATGACCGGTGAAGACGGTGGAAAAATGTATGAGGGGCCAGATTGGGAAGAAGTGACAGGAACCTCTTCTACAGGACTCTATGCCGTTCATCATCCGACTGAAGACATCCTCTGGTACGTGAACAACGATGCCACCGGAAATGAATACGAGTTTGAAAACATCCCGTTTGTAGGTTATCAGTGGGTCATGAAGCGAAGCTTTACTCTGACCCAAAACACCGGAGTTGGGCCACTGTCTGTTGACCCGGAGGGGGACTATCTTGTGATGGGTTCTGAGTATGGTGTGTCGGCTTATTCAACCTCAGATTACAATCTGGAGTTTTCTTCTTCATCGGCATCAGGACCTGTTTCATTTTCCGCAGATTCAGATTCCATCATGTTCCAAAATGGAGAGGAGTATGACATTTATTCCACGAGCAACTGGCAGGAAATCTCAACAGTAACTGGACTAGGTCTATCTTGTTATAGTGATGGAGCGATTAAATTCAGATTTGCTTCCGGCGATGGAGAACTTCTTGTTCTGGCTGAACGCTGCTATGAGACTTATCTTTCAGGATGGATGCCTGATGATGATTCAGACGGCGTTGCCGATGTTCAGGACATCTGCCCCTCTACTTCGGAAGATGAAGACGCTGATGCAAAAGGTTGTGCGTTGAGCCAAAAGGATACTGACTCGGATGGAGTTAACGACCGAGATGATATATGTCCCAGAACCAAAACGAGTGATAGTGCTGACAGCAGTGGATGTTCAATCGCCCAATTGCAGGACAGTGACGATGATGGTGTCTCAGATTCTGACGACATCTGCCCGGGAACGATTTCAACTGAATTCAGTAACATCTACGGTTGCAGCAGCAACCAACGTGACGTTGACGGAGATGGGGTTGTTGACGCTCAAGACAATTGCCCGCTTTACGATATATCGTCCTGCCCAAATATACTTTCATGGGCAATGTCATCACAACCGATTGATGCTGTTAGTATGAGTGGCCTAACATGGTCTCCTATCGGAAACCTCGCGCTGACAGAAGAAACAGGTAGCATCGTGCTTAGAGATGAATCACTTTCTCTTGTTAGAGAACACATATTTGACAATGAAAGTCGAACGGTGTACGATTATCTTTGGATGCCAAACGGTGTTGATGTGTTGATTCTTTGGGAAAGTGAATATTGGCGAGATGCAGAATGTGGATACTATTTGTGGGACAGTGCTAACGATATGATTTCTTGGGATTTTTTAGTGAGCACTGATTGTTCTTCATTTCGTTATCCTGTCGTGAGTCCAGATGGAACACATTTGGCTGCATCGATGTATTCCACCAGCAGTTATTCAGGGAGTACCGTAGTGATCGATCTCACAACTCACGAACTCGCTTTTGAGGATGAAGATCATTACCCGAGACAACTTATATTCACGCACGATGGAACTTCGCTCATTGGTCTTACGAGCAGGTCACTGAATCTATGGGATCTAAACGACGGTTATTTACTCCAAAGTAGGTCAATAGATGACGGTTATGACCTTCTTCTTTCACCTGACGGAGATAGCCTCTATGTGTATTCGGACGAAACCATTCGGACGTACTCCATGGAATCATTCCTATTCAAATCCATCATTTCGTTTGAAGAGGGCAACGGTTACTATTCGGGGCCGTTACAGTTGTCGCTTGAATTTTCAAGAAGCAGCGACCTTCTCTATGTTATGCTCGTCAATGCATCATACGACGGGGGTTGGAATTATAATTCGTCCATGCAAACATACCATGTTGATGAAAATGGAAGTTTGGAACTTGTTATGTCTCCAGATTACATCAATACATCAATCGGAGAACCCGTCTTCTTCCCGAATCAAACATCGTTTTTGACGTACGTGGAAGATGACAACGATTACCATGAGCAAGGATATTACCTCTGGCAGCCTGATTCTGACGGAGACGGCGTACAAGATGTATCGGACCTTTGTCCAAGCACAAATTTGGAGGAGTTTTCAAATGAAGACGGGTGCAGTTGGGAACAACTGGACGATGATGAAGATGGGGTTGTCAACGGTTTGGACCTGTGTACAAATACGGCATATCTCGCACTCATTGATGAAAGCGGATGCTCTGATATTCAAGTGGACAAAGACTCAGACGGGGTTTGTGACCAAGGTGCTTTGAGCGGTGGACCTTCTGCATGCCAAGGCATCGATCTTTGCCAAAAGACTCTGCCCGGAAACGTCGCAGATGCGAACGGTTGCAGTTGGGAGCAACAGGATGAAGACGAAGACGATGTTCCAAACGGGGTTGATGTCTGCCCAGACACTGGGCTGGATGAGGATGCCAACGCAGTTGGATGCGGTGAGAAACAACGCGACAGTGATGAGGATTTGCTAAATGATTTCTGGGACATTTGTCCTCTTACCGCAAGCAATTCTTCGGTTGATGAAATCGGTTGTTCGGACCTTCAAGTTGACGCTGATTTGGATTCAGTGTGTGATTCAGACAGCCCCTCAACAGGTCCATCAAATTGTACCGGAGTCGATGTTTGTCCTCAAACCGACAACAACCAGACCGTTGACGCAGACGGTTGCTCTTGGAATCAAAGGGACGATGATGCAGACGGAATTCGCAACGATGTAGATAGATGCCCCGACACGGTAATTTCAGATAATTCTCCGGACGGATGCTCAAGTTGGCAGCGCGATTCTGACAACGACGGTATATCTGACGCTGTAGATGAATGTGCTAAAACACCAGAAAACGAGATCTCAAACCAGGTAGGTTGTTCCATAAGTCAAGCCCAGTCCGATTTAGCATCGGATGATTCAGGCTCAACAATGGATTCAACGATGATCTTGGCAGGTGGCCTTCTTGTCATCATCTTGGGTGCGGTTGGATTTTATCTAAAGCGGGGAAATGAACCTGAACTTCTTACTCAACCAAATGCTCAAGTTCCTTCATACCAAACCCGAGGGGCAATGAGGGACGATGGCAAGGAATGGATTGAATTCCCGGAGGGAAGCGGAAATCAGTTTTATCGAGATCCTTCTACCGGCCAGTGGGTCCAATCCTGACCGTGTTTGGTCTCCGGGTTTCTCTCATCTAAACTGGAGATAATATGCCGTATTAATCGCTGCGGCAAAGGATATCCATCCAATGTAGGGCCAAATCAGTAACGATACAGTTGGATTTGTTTTGTAGGTTAAATAGGCGTACAGAACAGAGGCTACAATCATAATTACTAACATGACCAACGACCTAAGATATTGTTCTGAATTGAACACCGATGGCCATAACAAATTGAATCCAAGTTGAAGGAAAAAGAGCCCAATAATCAGCGTGTCATGCTTGAAGGCTTTCCGCTCCCCAAGCATGGTTATGATGCTAAAGGCCAGGCAGCTGTAGAGTACTACCCATATTGGACCCACAATCCAGCCCGGTGGCTGGAAAAAGGGTTCATACTCTGAATTGAAGGTCATAACAAATGCCTAATCCGAACACTTTGTGATATATTTATGAACATCTGTTTGTATCATTCGTGTTGGTTCAGCATCGGTGGTTCATTTGCACAAGTGTTAGAATTCTTGAAAAAAAACATTCTATTATAACCACTACATCATCAATCATGCAGTATGAGAAAATCCGTTGTTTACACCATACTTGCCGTTTTGCTGACCTCAACATTGCCACTGAGCGTAAGTGCTGGTGCGAGTGACGATATCCCTACCAATGCAGCAGCAACAGGTGTTCACGACTCTCTTGTGGCTGCTCTTGGCCATGCTAATCTGGTGGCTACCCTTCAGGGACCGGGACCCTTCACTGTTTTTGCCCCAACCGACCAAGCATTTACTGATGCTGGAATCGATTTAGCGGATTTTGACACGGACGAAGAAAATGAAACGCTGGTTGATATTCTCACGTATCACGTTCTCAGCGGCGCAGCCACATCTGCAGACCTATCAGATGGCCTTGAGGTCACGATGTTGAACGGCGACCTCGTGAATTTCACGATATCGTCCACAGAGACGATGATTGGAGATGCTAACATCACAACGGTGGATGTTGAGTCCTCAAACGGCTGGATCCACGTAATCGACAAGGTTCTCATGCCTCCTGTCGTGCTTGAAGACATCCCAACTACTGCTTCATCAACAACCATCCACGACACATTGGTGGCAGCTGTTGTTCAGGCAGAATTGCTGGCCACGCTTTCAGGACCTGGCCCATTCACCGTGTTTGCTCCGACCGACCAAGCGTTCACCGACGCAAACATTGACTTGACTGCGCTTGATACTCCGGAAGGAAAGGTAGCCCTCGCTAACATACTCAAGTACCACGTTGTAGATGGGGCGGTTCCGTCATCGGCCGTTACAGACTGCATGTCTGCAACGGCGCTGAACGGCCAACCGCTTTCGTTTACCGTTGGCGGAGGCGTCATGGTCAACAACGCAAGCGTAACAATGGCTGATGTATCGGCAACAAACGGTGTGATCCATGTCATCGATAAGGTTCTCAGCCCCACGGATACCCCCAACGATATTCCACGGACCGCCCAGTGTACGGGTATCCACAACTCATTGGTTGCAGGTGTCGTGCAAGCCGAATTGCTTCAAACGCTCCAAGGCGACGGCCCGTTCACCATTTTTGCACCAACAGACCAAGCCTTTACCGACGCTGGAATTGACCTTGCTGCGCTGGACACTCCGGAAGGAAAGACAGCCCTCACTAACATTCTGAAGTACCACGTCGTTGACGGTGCAGTGCCATCTTCAGCTGTCACGGAATGCATGTCTGCAACGGCCCTTAACGGTCAACCGCTTTCGTTTACCGTTGGCGGAGGCGTCATGGTTAACGACGCAAACGTATCGTTGGCTGATGTCAATACGAGCAACGGAGTCATACATGTCATCGACAAAGTACTCACCCCAACCTCAACCCCGAACGACATTCCCCGTACGGCACAATGCACGGGCATTCACAACTCACTCGTCGCCGCAGTGGTTCAAGCAGAAATCTTGGACACACTTCAAGGAACAGGCCCCTTCACTCTCTTTGCTCCAACCGACCAAGCCTTTGTTGATGCTGGAATTGACCTGGCTGCGCTTGATACGCCCGAAGGTAAGGCAGCCCTAACCGACATCCTACATTATCACGTCCTTGCAGGAGCAGTTCCTTCGTCTGCAGTAAGCGAATGCCTCAGCGCAACAACGGTTAACGGTAATCCGATTTCCTTTACGGTTGGATCCGGAGTTATGGTCAACGACGCCAACGTCACATTGGCCGACGTCAATACCAGCAACGGTATCATACACGTTATCGACAAGGTACTCACACCAACCTCAACTCCGAATGATATTCCCCGTACTGCTCAGTGCACTGGAATTCACGATTCTCTCGTTGCAAGCGTTATTCAAGCAGAATTGCTTCCAACCTTGCAAAGCGACGGCCCATTTACGGTCTTTGCACCTACCGACCAAGCCTTCATCGATGCTGGAATCGTCCTTGCCGACCTTGACACCCCCGAAGGAAAAGCGGCACTGTCAGATATTTTGCTCTACCACGTCTTGGCCGGAAAGGTTCCAGCTGCGAACGTCACCGATTGCATGAGTGCGCAAACGGTCAACGGAAACCCATTGTCGTTTAGCGTCAGTGGCACCGTGATGGTTAACGGAGCGAACGTTACGGCAACAGACGTCGCAACGAGCAACGGAGTCATTCACGTCATCGACAAGGTGTTGACGCCAACCTCAACACCAAACGACATTCCACGTACTGCCCAGTGCACCGGCGTGCACAACTCACTTGTCGCAGCCGTCATTCAAGCGGAATTGCTTGAAACCCTCCAAAGCGAAGGCCCGTTCACGGTCTTTGCTCCGACGGACCAAGCCTTTACTGCTGCTGGAATTAACCTCGCAGATTTGGACAATCCAGAAGGAAAGGCAGCTCTTGCTGATATCCTGCTGTACCACGTCGTGGCTGGAGAAGTTCTCTCATCCAGCCTAACAGAATGCATGTCCGCAACGACCGTTAATGGAAGCCCAATTTCCTTTACGGTCGGTGATGATGTCCAGGTTAACGGTGCTAACGTTATCATGGCAGATGTTGCTGCAAGCAACGGCGTTGTCCATGTCATCGATACGGTGCTCTCTCCAACGGCAACTCCAGACGACATACCACGAACTGCCCAGTGTACCGGGATACACGATTCCCTCGTTGCAGCGGTCATCCAAGCAGAATTGTTGACCACGCTCCAGGGAGATGGACCGTTTACGCTCTTTGCACCAACCGATCAAGCGTTTGCTGATGCTGGAATCGACTTGACCGCCCTTGATACTCCCGAAGGAAAAACAGCTTTAACCGATATTTTACTCTACCACGTTGTTCCAAGTTCTGTTCCTGCTTCTGCTGTAACTGAATGCATGACTGCCACTGCGGTTAACGGGCAAACGCTTGCGTTCACTGTTTCTGGTGGCGTCATGGTTAACGGTGCTAATGTCACCGTTGCAGATGTCAACACGAGTAACGGTGTTATTCACGTTATCGATAAGGTCCTCACGCCCACGGCCACACCCAATAACATTCCACGGACAGCGGCCTGTACCGGCGTTCACAATTCTCTTGTGGCTGCCGTCGTGCAAGCCGAATTGTTAGCTACATTGGAAGGGGAAGGACCGTTCACACTCTTTGCTCCAACCGACCAAGCGTTTGCTGATGCGGGGATTGATTTGGCGACTTTGGATACCGATGAAGGTAAGGCAGCCCTAACCGATATTCTCCTCTATCACGTACACATGGGTTCCCTCTCTGCTGCTAACATTACAGAAGGAATGCAACTGCAAATGGCCAACGGTGACAACGCAACGCTCTCACTCTTAACCGGAAGTGGGACGGTCGATGCTGCTAACTTTACAACCGTTGATGTCATGACATCCAACGGAATCATTCACGTCATCGATGCTGTCATGATGCCTCCTGAGGAAATGGACGAAGGTACGTTAGGAGATGATGTGGCTTCGGAAGATGATGATGGCCTATTAGTCACCGTGATTTCCTTTGTTATTGTAGGTCTCATTGGCGCCGTCGGTGCAATTCTTTTCCTGCGCTCACGCAATACAGAACCTGAGGAGACAAAAGATTTGACAGAACTTGGTATCATCAATCAAAATCAACCTGTAGCGGCGACATCCTATGCCACTCAACAAGCCCAACAACAGTCTTCGGTTGACTATGGAGCGCAATACGGTCAGCAAACTCAAGCGGCTGCGGCGACATCCTATGCCACTCAACAAGTCCAACAACCTGCTACAGTTGACTATGGAGCGCAATACGGACAACAAGCCCAACCGGTTGCGGCCCAGAGTCCAGCCCAGTCGTATACAGCGCAACCGATTCAACAGGTTGCTCAAGTCCAACCGATCGAAACCGTTGAGGTCATTCCCCAAACTGTGGTTGCTGAACCAACCGTTGTCCGGCAATGGACCGATGCTAACGGTTACACATGGAGAACCATGGACGATGACAGTACACTCTGGTGGACTGGAAGCGAATGGCAAAAATACGGCTGACCGAGATACAGTGAATTGAATCCTTGCTGATGTAGAGGGCTTTTGGCCGGTCTAGATTGGGTCGTATTCTGAGTTCCGCTCAAGCAGGTGATGTCCATCAACTGCTGTGTTGCTTGGTAACTTACCACTTCATCATCTTTCGGAACGTTCTTGAGGCCAAAAGAAGGTCAATGGAACTTGATGAGAAATTATTCTCTTCGAGACCTCTTCTCACCTCATCTTCACTTCCTCCAGGACCGACACCTGCCATGTTGATGACCCTATCGTAGCCGTTTCCATGGTAGCCGCCGCTGCTTCTGGAACTGCCACCAAATGAGTAGCTTGGATTGACGTTAAGGTCGCCTCCGCTTTTGAAAAGAGCGAGGATGCGATTTAAAATTCCCATTTGAATCAACTCGTGACTGCGGGACTGTCCGAGTCCCGCAGTCGGTTGGATTCCCCCGATATTATCGGGAAGGTCATCGCCGTTAAGCTCTCTTGGACAGTCGGTGTTTGGACAGTCGGCATATAAATCTTCACACTTTTGTAACAATTCTCATCGCTGGTTCAGCCCGTCCTGCGATATCTCCCTCGATTTCCATGTCAACACCCAGTCGTCTGATGGCTTCTATGTGGGTTGAAGACCAAGGTACCCGAGTCACAGATGCTTCAGGATCCCATCGGCCCACGTGTGTAAGTTCACCCGTGCCTTTTCCTTCTTCACCATCGGGTATGCTCATGTCAATCCAATAATGGCCCAAGGTTCCGATTTCTGTAGCGAGCCTCTGTAAACCCAACTTTGGCAATACTTTGCGGAGTTGCTCAATCGGAATGGCTCGGGGGACGATAATGAATTCATGTGTTCCATCCGTAAAGTTGTGGATCGGAGTCCAGCCTTTTTCAACAAGCACCGCAATGAAATGTCGACGTTGCTGTTCTTTCCATCGGGTAGGAATCCAAGCCATGAGGGCACTTCTGCCCTTTGTACCCACGACTTGACTGCTCATCTGCATACTAAGTGACTCCGCGGTAGGCTTCTCCTTGTGAGGGGGCCGTTCCTTGTTTTTCTTACGCCGAAAGGGGCGTTTTACAAATGACGCAATGTGATTCCACCGTCCGCCCAATCCGAAAGCGAGATACTTCATTCTTGCATGACGATTGTGTCTGGGAATCGTGCTGCGCCAAGTTTTCAACGGCTGATTTAATTGTTCACGGGAGATTCGCGTGCAGCACCATCCAGTTGTACCGTGCAGCGAGCCTGGTAAACGAATGATTCGTCGGGTGTCAGCAGTAACGGTTGGGTCGACTTCAAAGCCCGCTTCAAGAACACGATTCAGGAGTTCTTTCCTGGACTCCCTTACCTTTTGTTCACGCAGTCGCGGATCAGGTGTTCCAAAGACTGCCCTGTCGTTATCCTTCAAGACCAAATGAAAACCCTTTCCTCCACTGTAACTTATGTACAGTAAGGACAAGTCTTCATGTTGTTCCAACCACTTTAGGAGGTCATTCGTAACCCGTCTCGCATGTTCTAGACGTTCGTAACAAAATGGCGTAAAGTCAATATCAAAAACCACAAGGTGGTCAAGAAGAATTGGCGGTGGGGTCTCTTCGTCCTTCAAACGTGGAAGGTCAACAGGGTTGAGCCAAGCAGATGTGCCAATGTACAGGTCTCTGGGTGCCTGCTTGGAAAATTGTTTTCTTAGAGATTGTTCATGACTCACTTGACGAGCCAATGTTACCCAACGGTCATTGTTCAAACGCCAGCGGAATTGATGCCGGGATGGTTTTTCCAACCAATCCAAATCCAATTGGTTTGTGGAATACCACGTTTTTAGTTCGTCTTCAGTGAACATCGCTACTTGTCTCATGCCGCCCTAAGTGTCAAGGTTTTCCCACATAATGAATGAATTTTAATTCCATGAATTTCAATTCGCATCCAAATTGTCTTGCATGAACAAGAACAACAGGAGAGTTGATGAGGAACAGGCTGCAGGTTGCAAACGGTTGCCAAGATGAAATTACGCCTGCACCAATTTCTCTCAAAAACCGGACATTTCCCATCCAAAAGGGAGGTCAAACAGGCCATATGGGATGGAGATATAACCGTCAAAGGCTCTGTGATCAAGGACATCAGTTTTCAGTTCAATCCACGAACAAAGCCCGTGGAGTATAGAGGACAACTCTTGGAGTTGCCAAACGACCATATGACCTTTCTTTTGAACAAACCAATTGGCTACATTTGTTCCCGGCTTAGCGAACAAGAACGCTCCCTTAACAAGCGGTCCGTGTTTGAATTGTTTATTGATTCAGTTGAACCGAGTACATATGACCGGCTGCTAACCGTAGGTCGACTCGATGAAGCGACAACGGGTTTGTTATTGGTGACAACCGATGGAACCATGGTCCATGACATCACATCACCCGATCGAGAAATCCGTAAAACATACGAGGTGGTGACTCGCGATCCAATCTCCACAGAGCAACTGATTTCATTGCAACAAGGTGTTGACATTCATTTAGAAGATTCAGGCGTAGTCACCTCCTATACCTCCAGGCCAGCTGACGTACAACGGATTGAGTCCGACTTGCTCCATTTGACCATCAGTGAAGGGAAAAAACGGCAAGTGCGACGGATGCTGGAAGCAGTAGGTAACGAGGTAGTTCACCTTCACCGATTGGGCATAGAGTCTCTCGTACTCAGTGAATTTAATTTGGATGTTGGTGAATTTTATCCCATGGGGAAACAAGAAATTTCGGACCTCGTTTTTCAACGCTGAGCAGACAAAAGACCTTGAATGAGGGCCTGTTGGTTTGCATGAGGAGTATCTATGCCCGGTGATATGTCTTGGATGAAGTCTCGATACGATGAGCTGAGTGAAAAATCCTTACTTTGGGAGCCTCCAACACTGGAGGGTCCGAATCAACCTCGTTGTAAAATGGACGGTAAACCAACAATCATGCTTTCTGCGAACAATTATCTCAACCTAACGACCCATCCAAAAGTCGTATCCGCAATGCAGGAAGCTACGGCCTTTTATGGGGCAGGTAGCGGCTCAGTACGGGCGATTGCCGGTACGATGGACATCCACCTTGCAGCTGAAAAGAAGGTGGCGGAATTCAAAGGAGTTGAATCCTCTTTGATCTATTCCGCAGGTTATACCGTGAATGTAGGATTGATTCCAACACTGGTTGCTGGCCCCCAAGACGTCATCATTTCCGATGCACTGAATCACGGTTCAATCATCGATGGTGTACGTCTTACCAAAGCATCCCGTGCAGTGTACGGGCACAACGACATGGGAGAGCTTGAAGCCGTGCTCCAGGCCCATGAATCATCAGATCGGAAACTCATCATCACCGACGGTGTGTTCTCAATGGACGGAGACATCGCTCCTCTTGATGAGGTTACGGCACTCGCAGAGGAATATGGCGCCATGGTATACGTAGACGATTGCCACGGTGAAGGTGTACTTGGGGACGGAGGAGCCGGAATTGTTGACCACTTCAAACTTCAAGGAAAGGTAGATTTTGAAACCGGTTCCTTTTCAAAGGCACTTGGCGTTCAAGGAGGTATTCTTGCAGGGACAGAGATGACTCGGAATCACGCTCTAAATCATTCACGTTCTTGGCTTCTCTCTGGTTCGCAACCACCCGGTGTGGCTGCTGCTCAAAAAGCGGCAATTGAGGTCTTGATGGATGAGCCAGAACACCATGCACGCTTGTGGGAGAATACCCACTACTTCCGTAAGGAACTGCAAAGCCTTGGGTTTGACACCGGTGATTCGGTGACGCCAATCATTCCTGTGATGTGCGGTGAGTCAAGCGTTGCAAAAGCAATGACTCAAGAACTCGGCAAAGAGGGTGTTATGGCTGGAGCAATTGTTTTCCCCATGGTCGCTCGTGACAAAGCCCGAATCAGAACACAAATGTCAGCAGGTCTTACCCGGGAAGACCTGGATTCAGTGCTTGGTTGCTTTGAGAAGGTTGGGCCCAAACTTGGACTCATCTGATCTATTCTTCAGATTCAAAGTTGTCAACGACCTCGAGGAGTTCTGTATCATCTCCCGCCATCTCTTCCGCTTCTGAATTATCCGTTTTGGTTTCCATTCCTAAAAACGGGTCCTTTCCATCTTCAACCATGCAGAGCAATCGCCATCTTGGCGCCCATGAAAGGTGAACATAAACCGGTCCGGGTAAAAGAAGAAGCGCCCATGTCAGTAGACTTGGTATCGCAATCAGTCCAGTTCGATCAATGGATAGCAAAGCCAATCCAATGAACGGCATTGGATACAAAATATAGCGAGGGGGCGCCATTGGATGACGTTTGGAAAAGGCAATCAGGAGTATTGATGCAAAACCTGTCAAAGCGCATGCGACGATGAGTAGGGAGGTGTGGAAAATCCACTCGACCGCCCATACCTCGTTATTTTCCCCGCTAAAGGCATAGGGTAAAATGAGGGCTAAAGATACAAGGAGGCCATAGAACGCTCCTATGTTTGCAGGATGACTCAGCCACAAAGGGAGTTTAGAAAATCTTCTTGACAGCGATGTTCCAAGCAGCGTATCTTGTTCGTTCTGGGCAAGGTTATCGACCTTGCTCATCCAAGATTCAGAGGTTGTCACGCTTCCTTGGTCAAGCGGACGGGTTTTGAAGGTAGGGGTTATATTCGCACTAAATTGGCTATTCTTCGCGCTTGAAGAATGAGACCAGTGGGCTTTCAACATCAATTTCCTTCTCTTCTTCAAGCCAAGACCGATCCAGAAGGCCAGTTTCTTTCTTTTCACGCTCTCTTGCTTCGTCTATCGGGTCGGGTATGTCGTTCACTGCATCCCTTAGAGCAATGGCTTGATTGATGAGGGCCATATGTCGGATGAGCAGCGGAGTTCGTTTTTTCGCATC
>CAXAHZ010000011.1:0-16166 GCA_963968875.1 uncultured euryarchaeote | reverse complement strand
AAGCAAAAGCCTAATGAAGGCCATGTTTACATGCAGCAAGCAGAAACTGTTCGCCTTGTAGGCCCGGACGAGACTCGCCATTCTGTAACTGAATTACAACAGCATACCGCCGTTCTCGGGTGGTATGGTGGTGAAGGGCGTCACGTTGGGGTTGCAATTGGGAGCAGCGTCAAGGAGCTTTGAATATGGCGGTTTTGGGAAAAGGAAGCGCACATGGCGCTTGCAGTCTCCTCCATGCGGCTGCTCTAGGTTACGGAGCTAGCATTGCATTGGACCTATCAATAACCGTTCGCTTGCTGGACAAACCGAGCAAACGTGAAGTTGAAGATGAAGATAAGTTACTTGATTCAATCCTCTACGTTTGGACTCAGGCTGGCCTCCCATTGCCCGAGGGATTCAAACGTGATGAATTGCATTGGGGTGTTAAATCAAACATTCCAAAACAACAAGGACTCAAATCCTCATCTGCGCTTTGTATCGCAGCGTTTCGTGCGCTCGGAGACTCTACAACGACACAGGTGAGCGATGTTCGTGCAGTCGAATTAGCAGGCCAAGCACAAATCCATGCAGGAGTGTCTCTAACGGGCTCCATTGACGACGCTTGGGCATGCGCTACCACGGGATGGAAACTCGTAGATCCTCAAGCAGAAGTTCAATCGGGGGTGTTGTTGGAGGGCGACGGACCCAATCCAGAGGATTGGACCATCATCCTCATTCTAAGAGGGGCTCGGGAACAACGACCAACTTTAGAAGATTTTCTCCCTCATACATCTGCCTTCCAACAAGCGCTTTCAGCCCTCCAAAATGGACAAGAGCTTGTTGCATTAACTTGGAACGGAAGAGGGATGGTTGCAACACTTGGGGATTCTGAAGGCCGGAAAATGACCAATGATTCATTCGTCAACAGTGCCAGGGCAGCAGGATTATCCGGTTCAGGTCCCGCTCTGGTCGTGGTTGTCCCAAGTCAACAGAAACCAACCATCGAGCGAATAAAGTCCTGGTACAAAATGCGGCACAAGGATGCAGAAATTATTGAGACAAGGTTTCTATCCACAGAAAACGAACAAGTTGATGAGTGAACACCTTCTTGAAGCCCCCATGGGTCGGAAAGTTGAGCCTTCATGCAAATGACCCTCGGTGAACACCTGCGTTTGACACTCTATGGGTCAAGTCACGGACCGCATGTAGGTGCGATCATAAAGGGGATTCCGAAGGGTATTGTTCTGGACGAACATGGTCTCAAAAGGGCCATGAACATGAGGAAACCCGGTGGACCTTACAGCAGTCAACGTAAAGAAACGGATGAAGTGCACTGGCTTTCAGGTGTTGAAAACGGAGTTACAAACGGAGAAACCATAGACTGTAGAATTCTAAACAGCGATGTTCGCTCAAAAGACTACGGTTTTCTTCCAGACCATCCTCGCCCAGGGCACCAAGACATGGTGATGATGTTGAAGACCGACGGCGTGGCTGATTTACGAGGAGGTGGGACCTCCAGCGCTCGAATGACCGCACCTATCGTTGCCGTTTCTTCATTGCTTCGCCCCTGGATTGCCACAAAAGGTGTTGAATTTCGTGCTCATGTTGGAGCCATCGGTTCAATTCAGGCAAAAAGCCTCAATGAATCCCCTACTGAATGGACAACTGAGGAAAGCAAGCACATGCGCTGTTACGACGCCGATGCAGCAAAAGCAATGACAGAACTCATCACTTCGTACCGCAAAAAAAGAGACTCAATCGGCTCTCGTGTCGATCTTGTCATCAATGGGCTACCTCTAGGCGTGGGTGAACCATGGTTTGATGGCCTTGAACCCGCACTTGCACGGGCCATGATGTCCATACCTGCCGCACGCGGAGTGGAATTCGGCCATGGTTTTGAGGTCCAAACCATGACTGGAAGCGAGCACAATAGCCCATGGGGAGGCACATCAGAAGACCCGGTATTGGTAGGTGAGCAACCCGATGGTGCACTGGCAGGTTTGGCCACAGGCTCTCCAATTCATGTCCAAATCGCTTTCAAACCCCCCTCAAGCATTCCCCAAACCCAAATAACTCTCAATGTGAAAACCAACAAACAGGAACCGTTGACCGTCAAAGGTCGACATGACCCTGTTCTCGCTCCAAGAGCGGTTGCTGTCGTAGAAGCGATGGCTGTATTGGTGATCTCTGACCTCATGATACGCGGAGGATTCATGGATGAGTGAACTGCCTGAGATCCACAAGTTCGGAGGCTCTTGCCTGCGGGATGCGAGCGATATCAACCGTATTGCTGAAGTCATCCTCAACTCCCAAAACACCTGTATTATCGTCGTCTCGGCATTGTGGGGAACAACTGACCGACTGATGCGAGCTGCCAAAGAGCCTCGTTATGCTGGAAGGTTGGTGAACGACCTTGCTAGCCAGCACTTACGGTTCGCCCCAAATCTAATTGATTCACCCTTACATGATACCTTTCAAATGGTCCTAACCGGCATCGAGGATGCCCTTGAGATTCTGGCAACGGACCAAGAGGATAAAGTGGCCTACAACAGACTGCTCGCTGCGGGAGAACGTCTTTCCGCCCTTGTCGTTGCTTTCTCGCTCAGCGAACATGGAATTGATGCACATCCCGTTGGTGCTGAAGATATCGGCCTTTGTTTAGAAGGTACAACAACAGCCCAAACCGTGGACATGAAGCAATCCAGAAAGTCATTGGACCGCACAGCCCTCCATGGAACTCCTGTAGTCACCGGATGGTTTGGAAAAGGTAAGGATGGGAACATCGCCCTTCTTGGCCGAGGTGGAAGCGACCATACGGCAACTGCTTTGGCCGCATTGCTCGATGCCCAGCGGGTGGTTTTGTGGAAAGATGTTCTCGGCATCTATCCCGTCAACCCTCGCTGGGGAATACACTCATCACCAATTCCGTATCTGGGTTATGCGGAGGCAATGGAGTTTTCTCACATTGACGCCCCAATCATTCATCCAGCCACAGTTGAACCGGTTTATTCACTCGGCATACCCATCGAAATTCGCCATCTTTACAGTTATGAGAAAACTGGAATGAAGACCATCATTGGACCAGATATCCAAGAATTAGATGCCCCCAAGGGTATCGCCTGCATTCCAAAAGTGGCATGCATTGTGGTTGAAACAAAATACATGCACAGCACGACCTCGGCTCTTGGTGATGTTCTTCGAGAATTTAGCTCCGCTAACATTCGCATATGTTCGTTTGAGAGCAATAACGTGCAATGGCGATTTATCATCCCCCAACACGAAGTCAATCGAAGCATCGGTTTACTCAACCAACGATTTGACGAGGTCTCATTCAACTATTATGCAGCAATGATCTCATTGATTGGAAATACTGGAGAGCATGTGTTTGATATTCCCTCCATCGAAGGAGATTGGGTCAGTGAGCAGTTGAATTCAAATCAACATTCTACGCACTTGCTCACGCAGCGTAGTGATATTTCCAATCTGCTGGAAGAGTTGATGGCTCTACTGTCGGTCGGTGTTAACGACGAAGTCTAGTTGTCAGCCTTACTTTCACGCCATCGCTGCAAGTGCGTTGGAAGGTTAAGTCCGAAGAGGCCTCCAACAACGAGGAACACAAACAGTGTCCCGAGAGCAACACCGTACACCGAGGTGAGTTCAACAGACTCCTCCATTCGCTGGGCCGTATCCGATGAAAATATCCGAACCACCGCGGGAAGAATCATGTTAGCGGAGAGCACAAACCACGCAAGTAATGTTGCTATGATTGGGTTTGTTATCAAAGAACGATGGTATTTAGAAACGATCTTCTTTGGGTTCATGACGTATACCTCATTGGTTCGAATGCTCGTGTCAAGCATAGAATAACGAATGACACCGTTGCTGAGTTCAAAGTACATGATCAACAGAACAGAGTAAACCACAACCAAAACTGCAAGCATGGTGGGATTGTCTTGGAATCCAAAGAGATCGTTAGAGAGAGAGGTCTTGGAAGATGCAAACCGAAGGATTGCAAGAATGAAAAGAACATTGCTGGCAAGGGAGAATCTTGCGTCGCGCTTGTAGGTGCCCATGAATCCTGCAACAGTAGCTCCAACGATAATGGCCAATTGGAAGATGTTAGCAACGCCAAGGCTACCGGTCACAATGTACCAAAGAGTACCCTCTGGCGGAGAAATCATGTACGTTAGCAGAGCGAGACCCACAAGAACCCCGTAAACAGCGATTTGAAGGTTTTGAACCATCTTGTCTGGAGGAAGGAATTTCATTTTAGGGACCAAAGGACCGCCTAGAAGGCTTTCAATAAATGAAGGGATTTCAACGGTTGGGATAGCGTCCTTTGGAATTTCACCCGTAGCAGATGCATTACCTGCAAGCTTTTTCCTCGAAGGAGCGGAAGAACGTACGGTCTTTCCATCGTAGAGATGTGCTGTGTCACCGGATTTCATTGCCATTCATTTCCCTCCTCAAAATCCTCTTGCTCCAGCTAGAGCGGTTGAAAGTAGCATGTCAGGCTCCCAGTCCATGATGTTAACACCCAAGCTCCTTAGTTCACCAATCAAAACGTCGCGCTCAGTCTTCATGACTTCGTATCCAGTACGGTCGATTCGGCGTGCGTCAAATTCAAACTCCAGTGAAGATGGAGAAAGGACGGTAACGTCAAAGTCGCGGGCGCGGAAATCTCGAAGAGCGTTGACGATGGTTGGGTCGTCTTCAAGGTTGGAAAGGAAGATGATAGGGCTACCCTTGTTGATGTGAGGCAAGATACGGTTGACAACGACCTGCAACGGGATGTTGCCACGGGCAACAGCACCTGCAAGTTTCGTTAGAATAACGTAGAGTTGCTTCTTTCCAGTATCGCGGTCAACGCTCACCACTTCATCACCGTACACAATGACACCGACGGAGTCACGGCGTCCAAGGAAATATTTGGCAAGAGATGCGGCAGCACGGGTTGAGTAGACCAACGCATTTCGAGAGACAGGACCTGTTTCAGCAACAGCTCGTGAGTCAACAATGATGATGATATCCGAAACAGCATCTCTCTCACGTTCATTGACCATGAGTTTTCCAGAGCGAGCGTACGCAGACCAGTTGATTGCTCGGAACGAATCTCCCTCAAAATATTCACGCAGGGAGTAAAATTCCGAACCTGGACCAGGTTGCCGAATGTTCACAGCACCTGTAAAGATCTTCGGAACACGAGATTTGACAAAGGTTTCTTTCAGATCTTCCATCTTGGGGAACACAAGGAAATCGTTGTAGACATGCAATTCTTTTTCCTTGTGGAACAATCCAAATGCGTCCTGAATACGAACCGTTACCGGCCCGAGGCTGTAGAAACCTCGTAGCGGGCATTCAACGGTATATTCGATGTATGTTTCCCGGCGAGGACCAAGCTCCATCAGGATATAATTGGCTCCTTCTTTGATGCGCATAACCTCTGGTACTCGGTCTCGAACTTCCAGAATCTTTGGTAGTGCTGATGTGTTTTGCATACGCAATGTAACGCTCAATTCACCGTCTTCAAACATCCGAGCACTGGAGAGTTTCCTCATGGCAACAACGCTACCAAGAGCGACTCCCTCTTCCCCAGACCATTCTTCGGCTCTTCGGCCGCTGGATGCGACATCTGCATGATTCCCCACGAGTGCAGCCCATGTTAGGAAGACAAAGATGACAACAGCAACGGTTACAAGTTGAGAATTACGAAGCGTAAGGCCAAGCAAATACATAGCGACAGCTAGGCTGCCGAGCATGGCTGACTTACGGCTCCACATCTTCAATTCACCTCAATGATTTCGTTCAGAAATCAAACCGTTGGAACGGGGACTTCTCGTAGAATAGCTTGAATCACTTCACCGGATTCCAAGCCTTTGATTTGATGCTCAGGCTTGAGAATAATACGGTGTGCGAGTGCAAGTTCTGAAACAGCCTTGACATCGTCTGGTGTGACGAAGTCACGACCACGAAGCGCTGCAGCAGCACGGGATGTCTTAAGCAATGCTTGAGAACCACGGGGAGACGCACCGACAAGGACACGAGGATCTTCACGGGTCCGGGATACGACTTCAACCATGTACATTCGGAGAGCAGGGTCAACGTACACATCTTCACAGGCTTGTTGCATAGCAATCACTCGTGCAGGGTCGGTAATGACATCAACGTCAACTGCATCCTTTCCACGGCTAATACGACGTGCGAGGATTTCGTCTTCATCAGCACGGTCGGGATATCCGACGGACATCTTGAACATGAAACGGTCAAGTTGTGCTTCAGGAAGTGGGTATGTACCTTCTTGCTCGACAGGGTTCTGAGTTGCCATAACAATGAACGGTGCTGGTAACTTGTGAGTTACTGTACCGATGGTAACTTGCTTCTCCTGCATAGCCTCAAGCAAAGCTGCTTGTGTCTTTGGAGGAGCACGGTTAATCTCGTCAGCTAGGAGGAGATTGCAGAACAACGGACCTGGTTTAAACGTAAACTCACCCTTCTTGGCGTCGTAAATGTTGGTACCAGTGATGTCAGCGGGAAGTAAATCGGGCGTAAATTGAACACGCTTAAAGTCACATCCAAGTGCATCGGCGAAGGTGTTGGTCATCAACGTCTTTGCCAAACCGGGGTAATCTTCGAAAAGAAGATTACCGTTTGACAGAATGTTGATCAGCACGTTGTCAATAACGTGTGCCTTACCGATAATGACCTTTTGGACTTCGGCGGAAATCGCTGTTGCGATTGCACCGACGGCCTTGAGGCGTTCTCGGACTTCTGGTGTGCTTTGGTGCTTCGGCTGGGCCGGAGCGGCCGGCGCTGCAGGTGCAACAGGTGCGGCTGGTGCAGCAGGTGCCATTGGCATAGGTGCTGCTGGGGCCACAGGTGCTGCTGGCGCTACAGGTGCTGGCGCGGGCGGGGCTGCTGGGGGGGCTGGGGGTTGCATATCTATTCCTCCTTGTTTCAATTACCCCAACGACGTATTTGCGGGATTAGCTCCCTTAGTTCATCGTTGGAGTATGAGCGGTTTGAACTTACAAGTTCAACCAGGCGTGGTTCCCGCACCATTTGCATTACTTCGGCGGGGGATTTACGGGCGAATTCATCGCGCGTTAAATCATTGAATTGGCGTACCTTGGAGAGCAAAGCCTCCCGAGTACGCCGTTGGTATTGGGAAGGATCCAATTTTGAAGGACGCTCCCTAAATCGTGTCAAGTCAAAGACGTGACGCCAATTTTCTTTTTCCGGGACTACCATGATGGCAATCGCCAAGAGTGCGAAAAGGTTGAGGATGATGAGCCACTTGAGGACGCCGTCACTCGTAAGCAAAACGATGGCGCCAACCGCTTCAGTAAACGGCATGGAGAGTGTACTTGAAACGTGTCGGCTTTCATCAAAGACAATATTGAATTCGGAATACGCTCGGGTAACCTGGGTCGTGATTTCATCGTTGTCAAATTCCATCATGTCATCGATGAGGGCCGTGAAGAACATTGAGTTGCCATTCCAAGTTGTATCCCCAAGTCCGGAGTTTAGTCCTTCAGAGTCGGTGTCCCAACACATGTGGCCGAAGTCAAGGTAAAGTTGTGAATCGCATTGCTGTTTGCCGGTAGCTGTTGCAATGTCCTTGTCCCATAGGTGGTTGGCAAGCACGGAGTGGTCCGACACAAACACGATGCTTCCCGTAACGTCAACCTCGCCGTAGTTGTTGTTAGGTTGTTCATCCAAAACCGTCTGCCCTGGGTAATCAATACGGATGATGAGGCCAGTTTCGCCTTCACCAAGCGTTGGATTGTTTTCGCCTTTACCCAGATCAATTTGTGCTGAGGTCGATGCTTGTGCGAGAACATGGATTTCTCGATTTGTATCAACCTGTTCATCGAGGACTTGAATCGCAGTAGGTCGGTGGAACAACACGGGCATACGGCAGTTTTGGACCGATCGTGAGGCTACATCTTCGGTTGAACATGGGATGTACTTCTCATCGCCCATTGTATCAACACCACGGGTAACCGACGAAACTGCCCAGAGTTTCTTGGTATCAGGACTAACTCGCTCATCGTTGTCCGTGGTTACTTCGTAATAGCGCCCGGTAGAAGGATCGTCCCGGACAGGTGCGTCAAAATACTTGACTCCGAATTCTTCAGCCACGAGTTGAGCATTTGTTGAGTTGGAGGCAAGGATGACTTTCCCCCCACGTTCTGTGACGAAGTCGTAAATTGCTGCGGATTCTGCAGCATCAAAGGGCTTCTCTGGTGCCGCAATTACAAGAAGTGTGCGATGAGGCTCCTGCCAGTCGTTAACAAGCATGGGTGTAGACATTGTATTTGCAATGTTGAATTTTGAATCCTCTAGGTTTTCCCTCATAACGGTGAGTTGTTGGTCTGAGAACTCATCATCGTTTTGGTAAGGTGAAAATACTGTTGTTTTTCCTGCTGAGACCAATGCGATTACAATTGTCGAAAGGGCAACAGAAACAATCAATCCAACCATGAGCCATGCCTCAAGGCTCATACCGGATTTTTCTGCTTCAGCCATGTTCTTCACCCTAGTCATGTGACGCGAAACGCCAGATGTACAACTGTCGGAACTTCGCTCCACTCATAATGATTGCTCAAGGGTGCTCAAGGAAAAAGAAACAATGTCAAAAATTCAACGAGATGGATAAGTTGAGAAAAGGTGGCGAAATAACCGAAAAATTACATTTTTTGGCAATTCTAAGGAATCGTATTCCATCAAGATTGTCGTCGTGCAACAATCGCCGTTGTTAGAAGAATCACCAAGAACATTTCAATCAGAGAAAACGACGGCATGGATTCAGAGCCGGTTGAGGTTGTACCAGAATCATCATCTTGATCACCGTCAGAAATTGTTGAATCGTCTGCGCTTGGAGCAGCGACGTTGATGTTCATCGTTGAAGACCGTGTCGTGCCATCTCCTTCGGATAGAATGGAGATTGAAACCTCACATGTTCGCTCTTGATGGCTACTGGTCGCCTCAAGACGTAATGTGAACGATTCGGCGCCTTTGCCGTCTTTATCTACAACCCCCACCACTACATTCTCCAAGGTTTCCAATCCAGTCACAGAAAGGTGAGGACAACTTCTAATGGTAGCCTCCCCGGATACGATGGCATCGTTGTTATTCCCAAGATTGCTTACCAGTAATGTGAATTCAACCCAAGATCCGGAAAACAACGTGTCGGAAGGAAGTTGAACCTCTGGGATGAGTTTGAACAATCGTGGGGTGCTGATGTCACCTTCAATTTCATCATCCGCAACTGGAGTCCCACCAACAATCTCTTCTGCCTTGATGATAAGTTGAATCGAACCATTAGGCGCAAATGCCCGTACCGTTTCTGCATCTGCCCCTGTTATGTCGATCTGTACTGACGTATTTGATGAACCACTAACTGAAACGGAATCCGGACCATCAAAAATGAAGGGCCCCTCCTCATCGTATTCATATGTCAAATCTACATTAAGTTCATTCGAGCGGTCATTATTGATGAAAAATACAAGCTCTCCGGAAAGATCCCAGTCATCCTCAAGGTCAACAAGGTACGTTGAATCCATGTCTGTTTCCCATCCCATTTCCCATGAAGGCGGGCCTATATCTTGGCCTGAAGCAAAAGGAAGACATACCGGCATGAGAAATACCAGCATGAACAGTACGGCTTTTTGCATGACCTCAGTTCTCCTTCATGATTCCCTTCAGAGCCCTTTTGGTCAGCGTGCCAACCATTGACTTGCGATAACGAGGAGGTAATGCGGTATTGTTTACGGGCTTAACCGATTTTTGGATGCTCATTGACATTGATTTGACATCGATACTACCATCGTTTGAATCAAGATGCTCCTTTATTTGACCCGAGTGTTCTTTGGGTATTGACTCAAGGGCTGTGCTTGCAATTTGAAGCGTCTCGGCTTTGCCCGGGATCCAAGATGCTGCAATTCCAGCTTCAGGGAAATCCCAGGATTCCCTAACACGTAACTTTTGGTAGCAGCCTTCACGTTGCGACGAATCATCGGGGAGAATGACCTTTAGCAAGAACTCCCCCTCCTCAAGGGTGTTCTTTTTCATCCCGTCCAATTGGTAAAAAGAAGGCAATTTAATCGTGCGCTCCCCATTTGGACCAACGATGAGAACGGATGCGTTGAGGACCATGAAATTCGGTGCAAGGTCTCCTTGGTAGGTTGCGACGCAGAGCGTATTTTGATTTGGGACCACGCGACAATCTGCTCCCGTCCCACAATCAGCTTTATGACACCAATCTATAGAACGGCGCCAGTCTTCCGATTGATTGTACCAAAAGCAGCGAGTATCCAAGCATAGATTACCTCCCACCGTAGCACTTTTCCGAATAAGAGATGAGGCTACTTTCGAGGCTGCTTCACGCAATAACGAATGGACGATTTGTGAGGAGCTAAGCGTGTCAAGCGTCACCATACATCCAATCTCTGTGGCAGATAACGTGAATGCATCGGGTATGCCGGCAAGTGAGATGACATGCGGTTTGGGATTGATGCGCCACTTGTAGTTTGGCAGTACGTCCGTTCCGCCGGCGACCCAATCAAAAGCTTGACCTTGCTCAAGCAATGAGCCGGCAATTTCGCACGCCTCGGCCACAGTTTTAGGATGATGCAGTTCAAACGGAGGCATCAACATCAAGCATCATCCTCCATGTGTCTTTGTTCTTTCTTGAGCCAGGCTCTTCCAGCGAATCCAAGTTCTGCTAACTGTTCAGGAAGCGGTTCGTCAGCCTCCCTCCATCCTTCTACTTGCTCACTGAGCGGTATATTCGGGTCAAATCCAAACAAGACTCCGTTAACGTAGGCAGAGGTGTCTTCACTCCGTTGACGGAGACGGTCGCGAACTTCATGCTTGTTTGCACGCTGAACCAATCCCTCTTGTAACGGGCCGTGAGTGAGCGTTGGGGCGACGAGGTCAAGAGGGTCATCAATACCTGCTTTTTTGATGTGTTTCTGGATTCCTTTGTAGACGACATCGGGTGTAAGAGGGAGATCTCGCATCCGAACCCCTGTAGCGTCATAGACGGCATTGACTACAGCCGGTAGAATTGGCAAAAGTGGCCCTTCGCCAGCTTCCTTTGCACCAAAAGGCCCTTCAGGGTCGCTTGATTCTACGATGATGGGCTCGACGTTTGGCATTTCGTGAACGGATGGAATCTTGTAGTCCAGTAAATTCGCATTTTGCAGATGGCCTGTGCGTCCATAGACCATTTTCTCAGACAAAACTTGACCCAAACCCATGTGACAAGAGCCAATGATTTGGCCACGGACAGCCAATGGGTTGAGGGCCTTTCCACAATCGTGTGCGGCCCAAACATTGGTGCATGAAACCTTGCCTGTTTCAACGTCAACATCAACTTCAGCGACGTATGCAGAGAAGGAATAGGCGGGAGCGAGGCCTGCTGCTGCCCCTTTGTGGACACCTCCCATGGGGGGGGACCGGTATGCGCCTCGGGCGATGAGAGCCCCTTTGTCTTCCTGGGCCTTATGCAAAGCCTGCAGGTAAGAAACCCCTATTGCAGGGTCGTGCTTGTAGTAAATTCGACGGTCATTGAGGACCAGAACATTGGGGTGGTATCCCAACATTTCCCATGCTGCTTTGAGCAACTGGTCACGGATTTCAATCGCTGCCCGGATGGCTGCATTCGCATTCATGAACGTCACACGGCTTGAGTAAGAGCCTAAATCTACAGGACTAGTATCACTTTCATGACTGCGTACATGGATCATTTCAACGGGCAGTGCTAGTACTTCGGCAACGACTTGAGCCACGGCTGTTGTCGACCCCTGGCCGATGTCAGCAGCACCTGTATGAACGGTGACTCCTCCGTCCATGTCGACCTGAATGTGAACGGTTGCATGAGGGAAATTTTTCGGGTCCCAATGAATGGGAAGACCTGAACCGGAAATAAAGAATCCACAACCGATTCCTATGCCTTTCCCCAAGGGAAGTTGTCGGAATTTATTGTCCCAATCTGAGCCTTCCCGGACACGAGTAAGCGCTTCTCGCATTCCGTTTGAAGTGATACGGAATCCACTAATGGTTCGGCTGTGAGGGGGAAGAAGATTGGCTAAACGAAGGTCAATTGGGTCAACAGCCATCTGTTCTGCCATTTCATCCAATCCAACTTCAACGGCGCAACGGGTGTTGACTGCTCCATGACCCCGCATGGCTCCCGATGCCGGTTTGTTGGTCCAAACACGAGCGCCAGTATAATGGAATGAACCCAATTCATAGGGAGCGGTAGCCAGTACCCCGTTGTAATACGATGTAACGTGGCCAAAGGATGCAAATCCACCACCGTCGATGAGGGCGTCAATGTCAAATCCAGAGATACGACCTTCATCATCTGCCGTCATTTTAACATCGATGTGAGAAGGATGTCGGCCGCGATTGATCCAATAGACTTCTTCTCGATCGAAGGTAATACGGATAGGCCGTCCTGCTTTACGAGCAAGAATTGCAGCGCACATCTCGTGCGGGAATGGGTCAGATTTGCCACCAAAACCTCCACCAACGAAAGTGCGGACAACGTTGATCTGATGCATTGGAACATCAAGGACGGTCGATAGCGCCCGGTGAGTGTAATGCGGTACCTGTTGAGGTGTATACAATTGCAACCTGCCGTTAGGGTCCCAATGTGCAACCACGGCGTGAGGTTCCGTGAAACCATGATGGACGCCAGCCATGGTCCATGAGCCATGGGATGAGGCATGCGGGGTTTTGACAAGTGAACGGTCACCAAATTCTTGGAACACACGCTTCTGAACGTTGGTTCTCGCCAAGTGGTATTTACCGCGCCAGTGGATTGGCTCGTCGTGGTCTTCAAGACCTTTCTTCGGATCGAATACTGGTTCAAGAAGTTCCCATTCAACATCAAACAGTGAAAGAGCTTCAATTGCCGTTGCTTCATCAACTGCAGCGACGCAAGCAACCAAATCTCCAACGTGGCGTACCTTTTCTACAGCCATTGCGTGTTCATCTTTCGTTACCGGAAGTACTCCAAAACGGTTGGGCGCATCCTTTCCTGTCGCAACTGCGAGCACACCTGGAAGGGCTTCAACTCGTGAGGTATCAATGGATTTGATTCGTGCATAATGATGGGGTGAGCGAAGGATTTTCCCGATGGCTTCACCCTTGATACGGACATCATCTCCATACCATGCTTGCCCTGTAACTTTCGCGTTTGAATCAACCAACGCCATTGGTTTACCCACGGTGGTTCCGGTTCGGTCACGGTCGTGGATGTGGTCGCCCGCAGGTTTTGGTTCACGCCCACCTACCGTTTCTGGAATGAAATCCAAATCCCGTGGGCGCATTTCTGGATCGGAGCCACCGGAACCGGGGGGTGGGAAGGCTTGCTTGCCAGCCACTCGTTTACCATCATGCCGTTTGCCGCCTTTTCCGGAACCGGGCTGTTGATGATATCCTCCCATAACAATCACTTCGCATGGCCTGGAGGCATCGTAGGGTCTTCCGGTCCCGAAGGGTGTGGGTCGGGGTGAGGGTCGCTAGCAGGAGCGATGGACTCGCCACCTGCCCGAAGAAGCACAGCGGCTTCTTCAATCGAATCTATAATTTGTTGATATCCTGTGCAGCGGCAAAGATTCCCTTCGATCGCTTCTGCAATCTCATCCCTGCTCGGATTGTCATTGTGATTGAGCAATGCTTGCGAAGCGATCAGAAAACCTGGTGTGCAAAAGCCACATTGAGATCCACCATGAAGAGCAAAACACGTCTGAATTGGTGCAAGATGAGCCCCATTTGATAACCCCTCAACGGTAAGGATTTCTGTATCTTTAACCTGCCCGGCAAGGGTTAAGCAGGACAATTTTGGAATCCCATCGATCATCACCGTGCAGCACCCACAGGTGCCAAGATCGCATCCGCGTTTGACACCCAGCGTACCGACTCTATCCCGGAGTACATCAAGGAGAACCGCATTTGATGGAGCGAGAACTTCAAGTGGGCGCCCGTTGACTACGCCTGACCACCGTTCGCTTGATGCTGGCGGAGTCATTGCGATGTGTTCTTCTCCAACCATGTTCGTCCCTGCCTTGCCGTTAGCGTCACACTCTTTGATAATTCGGGGTAGTATTCGTCATGAACTCCCAACCTCAACCGAGTCAAGTTTGGTTTCATCCAACAAAATTGCCTCTATGTCTTCATCGGGGATTGCGGTGGACCATTTGATTCGTTCAACCTCAGTGGACTCTTCAGACTTGTTGAGAACCATCATGACCAACGGAACCAATACAATTCCAATGATCATTCCTGCGAACCCTACCAAAACAGTGCTACCGGCGAACATTGAGTCGCTTTCTTCAACCACTCCGTCTTTGCTAACATCCATCAGCATAATGTCTGCCGTAATGATTGGGGTTGAGGAGAAATTCGTTTCCCCCGTCTGCATTAGACCCCGAACGGAGATGGTATGGTTCCCTTGAAGTTCAACACCAGGAAGATGTTCAATTTCATGAACGATGTCAAGGGCTTCTAACTCAACGGTGTTCGTATGTTCGTATGAATGGATGTTCGTCCAATCGTCAAGCAAATGGTTGCTTCGCCACTGAATGGTTTCAACGCCCTCTGTGATGGTGAACTCAAGCGAGTCCCCATCCGAAATGTGGACGCGATTGTCCATCCCTGAGACGGTTTCCATGGCGAGGGTCACTGTGTTGTCAAAGGAATAATCCTGTTCTGCAGCTTCCATTACTGCATCGAGAGCACGCACCTCACCGTGACCGTAGACGTTGTTTTGACGGTTCTTTGGAATAAGGTCATCCGCACATGGTTCGTTGGCAAACATGTAGTTGCACATTCGGTAGGTCGCAGTTTCCTGCATGATGTTACGGATATCAAACGGTGAAAGGTCTGGGTTTGCTTGATACATAAGCGCAGAAACGCCTGCCGCACCAGGAGTTGCCATAGAGGTACCCGACATGTCGGTGTATTGGTCTCCGGTGTTGAAAGCAACCGACATGACGCTTGAGCCCACAAATGCAACGTTTGGCTTAATGCGGCCTTCTTCGGTCGGTCCTTGGCTTGAGTAAATCGCAATGGCTGAATTCTTATCAAGAGCGCCAACGGTGATGACGTCTTCAGCGGAACCTGGCGTACCAACTTGTGCTGACACACCGTTGTTTCCTGCTGCGATGAACAAAGCGATGCCGGAGCGTACCATTTCGTTTGCATATCGGTTGACACTGTCTTCTTCCGAAGACGTCCACTCAATCGCCCCTGGGCCACCAAGACTCATTGAAGCAGCACGGATGTTGAATTGGTAGCGGTTGTCAACCGTCCATTCCATTCCCCTCATGACGGTTGCAAAAGAGCCTGAACCGCCTGCATCAAGGACCTTGACTCCAACGAGATTAGCCTGAGGTGCCATTCCAACGTGCTCGTAATTTGGAGCACCTGTACCTGCGGTTGTACCTGCACAGTGGGAACCGTGTCCTTGGTCGTCGTAGGGGAATACTTCAGTTCCGTTGGTCAGTTCTGGATTGTTTACGGGGTCAAAGAATCCGATGACCTTAGGATCGTTGGTGGAGTTGTCATCGTCCAAGTCGTCTAAACTTGCGTGAGCCCCATCAATTCCGGTATCGATGATGGCCACAGTTACACCGGAGCCATCGTATCCGGTCTCTTGCCATGCCAAGTCAACACCGTGCAAAACCGATGCGTCACCGTTTTGAACCGTGAGAATTCCATCCAATTCAATCATGATGACCCCAGGAATGTTGAGGATTTCGCGGACCAGGTCAACATGAACTCTGCCCGCTAAGGCGTTGATGTGCTTGAGCACCCACTGATGTTCATATCCGACCTCACGTTCGAGCAATGCAATGTCCTGCGAGGTTGGCGTGCGGTCAAAATCAATGATTAGAGGAAGGGTTTTATCTTCATCTAGGAATATTGGATTGTCTTTGTGCATTTCAACCATATCACCAATTGAATTCTTATTTTTATCCACTGTGGTTTCAACCCACCAGCCGTCTTCTTCAACGTTTGATTCCGATTCAATTTGGATTGGACTGGCTAACGCCAAGGTTGGTAGCAGCATCAAGGTCAAGCAAAATGCACTGAGGAGTTTTTTGATTAGCAAAGTCTCACCGTTTAAATCCAAGCAGGTGGTGTTCTTGAACCCATTGGGAGCCTGTGAA
>CAXAHZ010000010.1:0-16217 GCA_963968875.1 uncultured euryarchaeote | reverse complement strand
TTCTTCTTATGACTGGCTTTGATTCAAGACACAACTTCAAAACAGTGTTTCCCGGAATTGAATCATGCCTGAAGGTCCCGAGATTCGTCGCGCAGCAGACCGAATTGGTAAGGCGCTCGTCGGAAAAGAGATTGTTGCAGGCAACTGGCCCTACGGTTCCCTCGTTGACCGCACCCATCTCATCGAAGGCCAACACGTCATTGATGTGACCAGCCGTGGTAAAGCGATGTTGATCCGTTTTGAAAACGGCTGGACGATGTACAGCCACAACCAATTGTACGGTAGATGGACGGTTCATCTCAACACCACTAACTACGATTCAAGACGAAGTTTGAGAGCTGAATTCATCACTGATAAACACGCAGTCCGGTTGTGGTCGGCTACTGATATTGAATTGATGCTAACCGTTGAGGAAGGGGGGCATTCCTTCCTTGAACGCCTCGGTCCTGATGTGCTTGATGACGCCACCACCGTAGAGGTTTTAGAAGCCCAACTCCGCTCTAAATCCTGCTATAGAAAGAAAGCAGCAACGCTGATGCTTGACCAAAGGTCGTTTGCAGGGCTTGGAAACTACCTTCGTTCTGAAATCCTATTTTCTGCTGGAGTCCACCCTGACGACAGACCGTGTGATTTGGATGATTTGACCTTGAGAACGTGGGCTAAATGCATCAAATCAATTACTCTCAGGGCATATGAGAAGGGAGGGGTGACGGTTCCTGAAGAAGTAGCGACAGCCAGCAAAAAGCGGGGCGAGCATCGTCGGATGTGGCGCCATTACGCATTTTGTCGCAATGAGCGTCCGTGCCTTCAGTGTGGAGATCTCATCGTCCGATTAAGGTATGGAGGTCGTCGCCTTGACCATTGCCCACAGTGTCAACCATCACAGCGGTAACCGTTTTTCTTTAGGCGAAATACTGTAAGCATGGGGCCCTACAGGATTCCATGACCGAACCAATTCGCAGCCCTGATGGGGAATGGATTTGGTCGGGTTCAGCATGGATCGCAGCCCCTCCTTCCTTGGACCAAGCGAATCTTGAGTGCATCTCCATTGCTGATGAAATGCGTACAGATGATGCGATTGTCATTCCTCAAGAGGGTTCTAATGTTCCTCAAGTGCTTCTCAAAGACTCTGCGATGACTGGAAACATTACCATTCATCAATCCAATGCAGATGACATCGTTTCGGGGGTTATGGACGCTTTGGATTCGTTTGGGTTTTCAAATCGGTTTACTCCACGCCGGTTGACACGAAAGCAGTGTGGAGATGTGCATCAAGTCCTCAAATTGTCTGATTCGATCACCGACCAAAACATCGAGATGGACCCTTATGTGGATCTTCGTCTTGGTGACGCAGCAAGTCTTGCAGGTTGGAACGATGCAGCCGATGAGCATTACAAGCGCGCCCTAAAACGCTTCAAGAATTCGGGGGATAAGAAGGGTGAATCTCAGGCCTACCATGGGATGGGTCAATTGGAAGAGCGCAGGGGTGATTACAACCGAGCCATGCGGTACGAGAAAGAGAGCCTATCGCTCGCACGCTTTGCTGAGGACCCAGAATCGCAGGCAGATGCCATGACCGGTCTCGGCCATCTCCTTAGCCAGCAAGGAGAATTCAATAAGGCCGATGAAATGTACCGTGATAGCCTCACACTCTATCGGCAAGTTGGCGATAGAGCAGGTCAAGCCAATGCGTTGAATCATTTGGGCCATACGCCTCTAGTGCGTGGTAATTTGGACAAAGCTGACCGGTTGTTCGAAGAGAGTTGGATGCTCCATCGTCAAGTTGGTGACCGTTACGGTGAGGCAAAAGTACTTGCAAATCGTGCTCACGTTGCCATAAAAAGAGGACGCGCCGAGGAAGCCGAGCGAATGCATACTGAATGTTTGGCAATACATATGGAACTTGATGACCCATCAGGACAGGCCCGGAGTGAACATAACCTAGGCCTCGTTGCATTAAGCCTCAACGATCATGATAAAGCCGAAAAGTGGTTTCGGAAAAGCCTTGACTTACTACAAGATATTCAGGACATGGACAGCATGGCGGCTACAATGGGCAGTCTAGGGGTCATCGCCGTTCGTAAGGGATATGTTGACGAAGGAGAACGCCTTATTCGGCAGGCACATCAAGTCTTCGTGAATTGTGGACATAAAGCGGGAGAAGCAACCTCTCTCGTGAACCTTGCAGCAGTAGCGTCATTGCGAGAAAATACGGATGAGCAACATCGCTTAAACGCAGAAGCAGTCCGTATTCGGAGAGAGATCGGTCTGCCGATTCATCCGTGGTTTTTACAACAAGGATATTGAGAATCGTCAGCATTTTGTCCAGAAGTTTCAATGCTTGGTGAGACGATGCTCTCATATAGGGAAGGCAAGTCGGAAGCCTGTTCACCATGAAGCGAGGTTCACGTGCTTGGAAAAAAACCGGCAATCAACGTTGGAAGTGGCGCAAGAAGAAACTGCGACGCCGAAAGCGAGCACGCCGACAAGCCAAGTCTTGATCCTTGCAATGGATGAATAAATGGGAGTATAGTATAGCTTGGTAGTATCGCGGGCTCCAGTTGCACGGGAATGACGACGAGTGGGTTTGCTGAAGGTTGATGACCAACTGGAGCGCCGACCCGTTGCAATCCTGAAGACTGCCCATCTGATGCGCAGTTTCAGAAGAAATCCGCTGGGGGGGGTTCAAATCCCTCTGCTCCCACCTTTTCACAAACAAGAGTTACCTTTTTTGAAGACGGGCTCTTGCATCAAACGAGGAATTGCCATGCGCCGAATTTTTGCATTCTTGATGCTTGCTGTATTAATGTGTCCCGTAACCGGCTCACTTGTGACCTCTCAACCAAAGGATTGGAGCCCTGTTTCGGATGAAAGTATCGTATGGATGCCAGACGGTTTCAGCCATCATGTGCCGTTTCAAGAGGCTCCAGATTGGGTTGGAGATGAAACTCCTTGGTGGTTGCGAACCGCCCTCGATATGAATCGCAATTCAATTCACGATTCTCTTGAAACCTTCAACGGGACAACCGGAATTGGCCTTTCCTATGGAGTAGAAGTAACTTCATTCCATCTCCTCGCCCTCGGCCAACTCAATCTTTCTGTAGTTGATGTCATTGAATCCGTTAACGCAGTTCTCCTCGGTCAAGTTGATGCGAGCATTTCAGGGCAACTTGCAGCCCTTGATGATGTCGTAATGGTGGAGCGCTACGGAAATGTGGTTCTTTACGGAGACATCCAAACCCCGACCGTAAAGGCCCGTAATTCCACTGCCTATCCAGTCGGTGCATGGGACCTCGGCGTTTCCGGTGCCAACGTTAACATCGCAATGGTTGATACTGGTGTTGACAATGAACATCCTGGCTTAAGTGAGAAATTTATCGCAGGATACGATGCGGTATGCTATCTCCACACCGATCCGTCGTGCACTGCCGGAGGTGCACGAGAGACCGACGGAACCTACGACCCTGATGATGGAAACCAACACGGAACGGCGTGCATGGGAATGGCTGCTGCTACAGGAATTGATGCCAGTGGAACGCAGACCGATTTCTACGGTTCAGCCCCTGATGCTGATCTTATCGACGTTCGGATTGGAACCGATGCTGGGGCAGGACCGTTTGAAAATTATATTCTTGAACAGGAATTCTACGAATCGGCCATGAACGGGGTTCAGTGGATTATTGACAACAAAGATACGGCATGGCAAGGCGCTGATGAAGAAAGCTATGGAATTGACATTCTTTCTCTCTCATGGGGTATTACGTCTCATGAAGGCGGTGGTTCGGATGGCGAAGACATGCACAGTCGTATCCTTAACAGGGCCATGGAGGCAGGAATTGTCGTTAGCGTTGCTGCCGGAAACGATGGCCCAGATAACGATGGTTTGTCCGGAATGGGCTCCTCAAACCTAGCAATCACCGTTGGAGCAACCGATGATAAAAACACCATTGAGCGTTCTGACGATACCGTTGCTTCATACTCCTCAAGAGGCCTTCGTCGTGACAATGGCGATGGCAACCCCCTGAATGAACTCAAACCTGAAGTTTCAGCACCAGGGACAAACATCGTTCAGGCAGAGGGTTGTGTGACCTCTGGCTCATGCATCAACCTCATCGGCGGCTCAGCTGAAGACAACGGATACACAGGCCGAGGTTCTGGAACGTCCTACGCTACGCCCGCAGTTTCGGGAATCCTCGCCCTTATGATCGAGGCAAATCCCGACCTTTCTCCTGCGGAAATGAAGGAGATTCTGAAATTGACAGCCGAACGTCGTGGTGAACCTACGTTACCCGACATAGACCCGTTTTACAATCGGGATTTCGGCTGGGGGATGGTTGATGCTCTCGCTGCGGTAGAACTCTCCTTTTTCTTGAAGGACAACAATCTTACCGGCCAAATTGATGTGACATCGCAAGTTCACGTGACCAATTCTTCCTTAAATTCTACGACTGGATTGTTTCAGGTTCGGGGAATTGCTTGGGGTCAAGCCGGTTCAATTTCTGCCGTGGAAGGTCGCTTTGGCCAAGGTCCATGGATGCAAGCCACATACGAACCAGTAGAAGGAGGACTTGGAGCACTGGAACGATTTGAATGGGTAATGGCGATTAATCCACTCTTAGTCCCAGCAGGGGAACAAGTCTTGGAAATACGAGGTTTGAATGAAGAAAGTAAGCCTTCTTTGCCCGTCTTTGTGGTTGTTATCGGCCAAGGTAGCGCCTCTGATAGTGCAACTGGTCTCAGCTTTGGCGCCTATTTCACTCTGGTCAACATCCTCATCGTTTTCATCATCATCGGTCTTGTATTCAAGGCGCGTGCAGATGAACCACTTCTCCTTGCAGGCCATGAGAAAGGGGAAGGTCACCCCGATGTATTGGATGCAGAGCTGGTTCCTGACGATGGCTCCACTTTGGACGATGAAGTGTCTTCATAGCGATTGCATTCAAATGATACATCGGAGTCGGTAGTGCATGCGTACCTTCAGCGACAGAGTCCTCGCCATCCAACCAACCGGTGTTCGCAAGATGTTTGATCTCGCTGGTGACGATGTCATTTCATTTGGTCTTGGAGAGCCGGATTGGGAGCCCCCTATCGAGGCCATTGACGCCTTTTACAAGGCGATGTTGGATGGACACAACAAGTACACCACTACCGCCGGCCTACCTGCTCTTAGAAAGAAAATTGCATCTTCTTGGGCTTCGTATCAAGAAGGCATGACCGAACAAAATGTTTGCATGACAATGTCCGGGACGAATGCTTTGCTTAATTTGTTCATGACTTTGGTCAATCCAGGAGATAACATCCTGTTGCCCGAACCTTATTTTCCTCTTTACGGGCCAGACGCCACGCTTGTTGGCGGTGAGAGCAAGTACTATCCTTGTCTCTTTGAGAATGAATTCATACCAACAATTTCCGATTTAGAATCTCTCGTAGACGAGAACACTGTCGCTATTCTCTATAATTTCCCAAGCAACCCGACCGGAGGGACACTCAATCAAAAGCAACGTGATGATTTGCTTGAATTTGCTAAGAAACACGACCTCTGGGTCATTTCAGATGAGGTTTACGACCGTATCGTCTTTGAAGAAGAACATGTTTCTTTCATGGGAACAGGCTATGAAAAGGTCATGATTGTCAACTCTTTTTCCAAAACCTTCGCCATGACCGGTTGGAGAATTGGCTATATTATCTCTACAAACTTAGAAGCTATGGAGCAAGTCGTAAAAATCCAATACTACATTTCCGCCTGCTCAAACGATGCAATGCAACATGCTGTCCTTGAAGCGATGGAAAAAGCCTATGATTATCCTTCAAAGATAGCTGAGCAGTTCAAGTTGCGATGTGATTTGATCGTTGAGCGTCTCAATGCTATGCCGGGTGTTGAATGTCACAAACCGAAAGGCGCGATATATGTCTTCCCTAGGGTTACCGTTGAAGGGATGAATTCTCAAGAAATCGCTATGGAATTGCTCAAAGACGGAGTTCTTTGTTCTCCTGGAAGTGCCTTTGGCCCCTCTGGAGAGGGTCATCTGCGGTTTGCATACACCATCAGTTTAGAGGATATATCCCGGGGAATGGATAAAGTAGAACAAACGCTGCTTCGGCTTCAACAACCATGACGGGGATTACAATGGCGCTCATTGGCTCAATCGTGATGTTTTCTCTTGGCTCCTTTATTGGTCATGTTGGGCCACGCCTTCCTGCACTCTACATGACCCGTGCCCGGGGATTCAACGTACGATTTCCCCCCCACCCTCATCCTGTTCCTTTGTCGCCCTACCTCACCCAACGCATACTTCATCTGCGTTCATTTTATTGGTCGAGCATGATTCTTGCGTTAATCACGTTGCTATTTGGCGCTGCAAGTCTAAAATGGGGTTCAGCCCCATTTGGTTTTGGTTTGTGGGTCGCTACCAGTTGGATGGTGCTATCAAGACTGCAAAATACAGTTGGAGGGCGTGGTCCGCCATGGACTCAGGAAATGGCCATTGGCCTGCAACTTGTCATGAATCGTGCTTCGTCAATCGACGCATGTTGCACAGAAGCAACACCTGTCTGGCTTCCCGATAAAATTGCCTGCGAGTCGTGCAATGCAATTCTGGACCCTCGACCACGCCCCGACCTTGGCCGCCCCCGTAGTGACGGGAAAATTATGGGCACGCTACGCATGCTCATTTCGGATGGATATCCATTAGCAGCCCCTCCTGCCGAGGATTCAACCTCTGAAGAATAGGCATTTGACGTTCATTGGGAGGGCAACCTTTGAGTTGAAGAGGACTTGCTTTGTGCTTATGGCGAGGCAAACAACCACCGGTTCCCTCGCCGCCCGCCTTGTTCTAACGCTGCAGTTGGTGGTCCAAATTTTCCTCACCCCGTTGGTCGCTTTTGGATTGACCTATCTGTTGGTATTCAACATCGGTGGAGGTCAAATGTCGGTCAAGATCGATGTCAACATGATCCCTTGGATTGGTATTGCATCGTTGTTTTATGGAATGTTAGCTCTTATTCTCGCCCTGGGCATGGGCGGATTCATGCCCAATAGAGTCATTGAACACGGTGGATGGAGGCACGCCTTGGGTCTTTCTCGCAATGCTCATCATTCAACACGAAGATACACAAAACGAAAGAAATACGAGGCCTCATCCCATGGGAAGCTTTCTCTTTTGGTCTTTGAACGGTATGAAGAAGGCCATAAATTGTGGACCATACGAGGGTCTCTTGTATTGCTTGCAATACCGTTCCAAGTCTTGTTGGCCACGATCCCGCTCGCATTGGTCTTATTGTTCCCAAAAAACATTATTCACCAAGACCGTCAACTTGAACTCGCTCTTCTTCTGTATGTAGTATGCCTCTTTGTTGCAATACGAATCTTCCCGTATGTGGCCCGCAGGTACATTTCCTATGCCTCGCTTGCACGACGTTTTTTACGCTCAACCATGAAAATTGCTTGGATTTTCCCCGTCTTCCTCCTTTGGTCAATGGGTCAAATCTCAAACTGGATTGTCCAAAGATGGATGGGGAGTGACATGACCTTGAACATCCAGTTTGAAAAAGAAGTCTTTGAATCCCTTATTTCTGCTGGCCCAATTCCTGAAACATCATTTTTGAATCTCTTGACTGCACTGGCGGTCATGCCCATGGCAGCATTCACGACCTTAGCCGTACTTGGAGGCGGTGCAGGGGCTCCACCTGCATGGATGCGTACATCGTCTGAAGGACAGGAAACTCTGGATACAGAACAACCGATAAACGCCTCGTTGGTGAATCGTTTTGCAACAGCAACGGATGCATCAAATCACATCCATACACAAGCTGTGGTTCAACAGATTATGGTTCCAGTTGCGGTACCTGTTCATGATGAGATTCCGGAAGCAGAACCGGTGCCGATGATACAAGAACCGTCATCACCGCTGGACGGAATTGACCTTGACCTGTTTGCGTTTGATGAACCCTCATCCAATACCGAGAGGACCCCTGAACAACCACCGTCTCACAACGATCCTATTATCCGTGGATTTAACGGGCGAGAACAAAGCAAGTGAGGTTGTCACTCATCGTTTCGGTTGTGGCCAGCAAATGGCCACCTTCTTATGCTCAATCCGCTTGGCTTGCTCTGTTGATGAACATGCGCCGAATGACTCCATACACTCTTGTCATCTTGATGCTCCTACAATCCTTTGCTTTGATGCTTGCACCTCCTGTTGAAGCAGCATCGGGTCGTGGCGGCACAAACGATGATTATACCGTGAAGTCCATCGCACTTGGAAACAGTTCAAGTCCTGTGTCTCAATGGGTTCAATCCGATGGAGAGGTTATGGATTATATCTTCATCGATAACCCCATCGAGGTCAAAGTGACCATCCAGCGGTTCGGTACAGGTGCCATTGGAGAGACTGCCCCAGTTACCTTGCAAGTCGTTCACCCCGTTGGTTTTGTTATGGAAACCTACACATGGGACACGAATCCCCTCACAGGAGGTCAGCAAGACGTCCATACCATGGCCTGGTCTCCAACTGCGGCCCATTCAGTATTGAACACATCCACCAACGATTTGTCAGGCGGTTTGATTCTTCGTGTAAGCGTCAACTTTGGGGACGACACAAGAAATGAAAACGATGCGCGTGATGAAACAGTCCCGGTTGCTATCAGTTCTGATCCCTTTGATGGTGCAATTGCTGGTTCTTCAATTTACATCTCTGGAAAATATCCTGCCGATGGAGGTGGCGCTATGGCTGCAGGCTCTTGGCAGACCGACGATGGGACAACTGGCGCAAGCGCAGTTGGAACAAAGCACTGGCGTCATTCAACACCGGGCGGGAATTACCCTTCGAGTGCTGAAGCAACACGTCTCGTGAATGTATTCAAATCAACCACAGGACAATGCGGTGCAGATGCAACACTTGACGGAGAACTTAGTCAGATTGAGCAAATATACGTCTGCAGGAAGTTGTTTTACACCAACGAATATGTGTCCACTCAATACCACATTCAGGCTTGGGGAAGTATGGCTACTGGAGATTCCGTTTCGATGGAATTATGGCGGGGGTCCGGAAACCTTGGTGATGATTATGAATCGGTATCGTGGGATATTTCTCAGGGCAATCCAAGTGCGGCTCCCGGCCAATGGACAAACCTGTCATGGGATCCTCAAGAGACATGGGTCCAGATACCCAACTTAGCAAATCCAGATGTTTTCCTTGGCGGCAACTCCTATTCATTCGGTTTGCTCTTCACTTCAGATTCCAGTGCGGCAAGCGAAGGGTTCCATGTTGACGACCTCATCCAATTTGGCGTGAGTAAGGTTTCTGACTACACGGTTGACATGCAGTGTGATAATCCAACATCGGGCTATACCATCGCTCCAAATCAGATGGGGATCCTACGATGCACACTTACCAATAACGGCTATTCCCCGGCCACCATTCGTCTTCAAACCAACGTCACCAACGACTCTTGGATGGTACCGTTCCCTGTGATTAGAATGGATGTTGAAGGAAGCAGTAACCACGGGACGAACCTCATCATGCCTCCTCTCGGAGCAGGTAAGACCATTGAATTCTGGGCAAATCTAACCGTTCCTGCTGGTGCTGATGTCCAACAACAGACATGGAATTTGTGGCTGACCGATGCGAGCAGCGCCGCTCTTGGTGAGAAAGCTCGTTTGGACATGGACCTTGCAGTTAGCGAACAATTTGGCGTTGCGCTAACCTCTACCGTTGGGTTGCTCGCAGCAACCATTGGGCCCGGTCTTTACGATACCGTAGATTTCCGACTGCAAAACACCGGAAACAAAGATGCTTCGTTCAACCTTGTGACCTCTTTCTCAGATACTACGACTCCGGGTGGTTGGTCCGCAACCGTGGTCAATGAAACTGGAGTTATGATTCCTAACCCACTCGTTCTGATTAAAGGAGAACGCGTCGATCTTACGCTTAATATTAGTGCACCTGACCTTGCTCCACCCGGCCCGGTATCCTTCAATTTGCGTGCAACATGCCCTTCATGTTCTACGCCTCTGTTTGGAACAACTCAATTGGTCCGCAATGTTGAGGTTCCAGTCATACGTGATGTCGATATGGAAACAGATTCCTATACGATTGTCGGTTCCGCCAATGGAAACAGCCGTTCAGTCGTTGTGACCCTCCTCAATTTGGGCAATAACGATGAGCAATACGACCTTTCCATCGTGCAAAGCAACTATCGTCTTGAAGCATCATTACCGGCTACCCAATCGCCAGTTCTTGATGCGTGGGACGGAGAAGGTGCGTTCGTACTCAGGCTGGCTATGCCCGTTGGCCTTACCCCAGCCCTCTACAATGTAAAGGTCATAGCAACGAACGTCAATGATACAAGTGTTTCAAGTTCAATTGATATTTCCGTAGAAATATTGGAAACCGCAGCCGTCGAAGTTTCGGACGAAGACACCGGGCAATCCTACATTCCCGGCGATCCCCCTCAAACCATGGCCTTTGAAGTTCGTAACGACGGTAACAGTGCGGATCGCTTCAACATGACGCTGAACATCCCTTCCGGCATGCAGGCGGAATTTACTAATCTCGTCAATGGCCAAACGGATGAGATCCCCGTAGGCTCAAGTTTCAACGTCACCGTGACATTCTCCTTCCTAGCAGGAGCAGAAGGTCAACTCACTCTAGGGGTCATTGCAACAAGTGAAACCGACCCCACTGTGAGTGCAACGGGTCAAGCCACTTACCTTGTTGGTTCTCAAAACTGGCTCAAGATTTACACCATTCAGCCGATCTCAATCAATGAAGAAGGCGAATATGAAGTTGTTGTCCGAATCAAAAACCAATATACAACAGCCCAAGTCGTTGTTGTTGAGCTGGATGATTCACAAACCAAATCCTGGTTCCAAACATCGGTAGGCCGTACAGACCGAGATTTCGCCCTCCAACTTAACGAAGAACGAGAAATTACCCTAACTATTGATGTATCTGAAACGACGCTGAAGAATCTAAATTCCGACGTGCTTGTCTCCAACCTGACCGTTTGGGCTCGTTCTGAAACGGTAAGCGATGCTGCAAGCGGAACGGTTGAAGTCACACTCATCAAACAAAAGTCATCATCTGACTCTTCATCAGACGCATCCGGATCAGGGTTCCCGTTAGAGGAAATTGCCCTGTGGGGTGTTTTCCTCGCCATTATCGTTGGTGGAGTTGTCGTCCTTCTCTCAATTGTTCGCAATGAAGAGGAAGAAGATGAATACAAGGACTGGGGTGAAGACGGTTACGAAGACAGTCTTGGAGCAAATTATGGGTCTGTGGCTTCTGCCCCAACCGTTCCAGTCGCGGGCGCCCCCTCTTCCGAACCGATTCCCACAGGAGCACCGCCTGCAGGAGCACCGCCTGAAGCACCTGCACCTGCAGCGCCGATGGAAATCCCTGCAGATGACGGCATGCCTCCGTTGCCGGATGGCGGCCTACCAAGTGGCTGGACAACGGAGCAATGGAAGCATTACGGTCACCAATGGCTCGAGCAAAATGGGCAATCGTAAGCAGAGAATTGCTACGATTGTACAAGCGTAGGGTTCAAGGTACAGGCAACCTCGCATGAGTTGCCGGAGGCGATACCATGTATGGAAATGGACAAGCACCTATCTTCATTTTGAAAGACGGAACTCAACGAACTCGGGGCCGAACTGCCCAATCAAACAATATTGCAGCAGCAAAAGCTGTCGCTGATGCGGTTCGATCGACACTTGGCCCCAAAGGAATGGACAAGATGCTCGTTGATTCCATGGGCGATGTTGTTATCACCAACGACGGCGCAACCATCCTCAAGGAAATGGACATTGAACATCCAGCTGCAAAGATGATCATTGAAGTGGCTAAAACTCAAGAACAACACTGCTACGATGGAACGACCTCAGCGGTCATACTTTCTGGAGAACTGCTAAAGCGCAGTGAAGATCTCATTGAGCAAAACGTTCATCCAACCGTAATTTGCGAAGGGTTCCGGCTTGCTGCTGAGCGAGCGATTGGTCTTTTAGACAGTCACGGGATTTCTACGAACAACAACGATGATGTTTTGTTGGAGGTTGCAAAGACTGCACTAACTGGAAAGTCGGCAGGTGCAGTCAAGTCGTTTATGGCTGATATTTGCGTTCGGGCAGTTAATGCAGTTGGTCTTTCAGAAGACGGCGAACGATTGGTTGACTTATCGGACATTAAAGTCGAGAAGCGACAAGGTGGATCAATCAAAGATTCTACCCTCATTGATGGGATTCTCTTGGACAAGGAACGTGTTCATGCTGGTATGCCCCGTGTGACAAGCGATGCAAAAATAGCACTCGTAAATTCTGCTATTGAGGTCAAAAAGACCGAAGTCGATGCAAAAATCCAGATCACTGACCCAAACCAACTCGCTCTGTTTCTTGAAGAGGAAGAGAAATACATCCGTAATTTAGTCAACACGATTGAATCCGCAGGAGCCAACGTCTTGATTTGTCAAAAAGGAATTGACGAACTTGCTCAACATTACCTTTCGAAGAAGGGTATCTTTGCGATTCGTAGAGCTAAGAAGTCTGATATGGAGGCTCTTTCAAAGGCTACAGGAGGCACAATCATCACCAATTTGGAAGATATGAATGAATCCGACCTTGGTATTGCTGCCCGAGTTGAAGAGAAAAAAATCGGGGAATCCGATATGACTTTTATCACTGGATGCCCTGAAGCAAAATCAGTTTCAGTTCTCCTCCGAGGAGGTACCGAACACGTTGTAGATGAAATACGTCGTGCTTTTGATGATGCTGTTGGCGTCGTTTCTGTAGCATGGGAAGATGGAGCAGTACTCACTGGAGGCGGAAGTGTTCTAGCGGCTCTTTCCCGAGATTTGCGAACCTTTGCAGAAACCGTAGGCGGACGCGAACAAATGGCGATTGAGGCCTTTGCATCTGCACTCGAAATCATTCCAAGAACCTTGGCTGAAAATGCAGGATTGGACCCCGTGACCACGTTAATTGAACTACGCAAGGCTCATGCTGATGGCCAGTCCTATGCTGGAATAAACGTCTATGAAGGCGGAGTCGTCGACATGAACGAAGCCAACGTCGTCGAACCACTGCGTGTTGTGGAACAAGCGATTCAATCAGCAACTGAAACAGCGATCATGATTCTCCGTATTGACGATGTCATCTCATCCAAGGGCGTACCAATGGAAGGCGGCATGGGCGATATGGGCGATTTCAATATGTGATGAGGCGTTAAAGCCTGCAATTTTTTGATGAGAAAAATGAACTACAGAAGCCATATTTCGTCGTGGTGAGATAATAACCTTCAAAGGCCACTAAACCTTCGGATGAACTAGAGTAAGGGTTGTTTTATTCATGTCATCCATCACAGGAAATCCAGAACTTGCCATTTTCTTCGGCTCCCAAACCGGTAATGCAGAGGAATTGGCGGGAAATACAGCTAAAATGGCAAAAAAAATGGGGTTCGTTCCAGTCATCCACGACATGGACGGATTTGACCCAAGCAAATTTGCTTCCCATTCAAGAATCCTCATCATTACCTCAACTTGGGGTGAAGGGGACATGCCTGACAATGCTGAAGACTTGTGGGCCGCTACAAATGAAACCAATCCACCTCTTGCAGGCGTGAGTTTCTCCGTCTGTGCAATTGGAGACACATCTTACGATGAGTTTTGTAAAGCCGGTAAAGATTGGGATGAGAAATTCGCTGCCCTCGGAGCAACACGAGTTCATGATATACAACTTTGTGATGTTGATCACGAGCCGGAGTGGAACTCTTGGGCTACATCAGTCCTCCCCATCATGACCACGGTTGACGGAGGCGCATACGATGAAAGCCAAGTTCCTGCAGCAGCCGCAGCAGTAGATTCGTCTTCCACCCAAGTCGTTGCAGCAGGCGCATCCGATGCGCTATCTGCAGTGTTTTCAGGGGACCGTTCAATCAACATTCTCTTCGGTTCTCAGACCGGCAATGCTGCAGGCCTTGCAGAAAAAACGGCCAAACTTGCAGCAAACTTCGGACTTGAGCCCAAAATCGTAGACATGGACGGTCTCGACCCTGCAAGCCTCGTAGCGATGAAGCGTGTCATGATCATCACCTCTACATGGGGTGAAGGAGAGATGCCGGACAATGCTGACGCCATGTGGAACGCTATCAATGCTAACGGGCCAGGATTGAGTGGGACCCACTTCTCAATATGCGCTATCGGCGACTCGTCTTACGATGAATTCTGTAAGGCAGGTCATGATTGGAACGGCAAACTCGCCGCACTTGGCGGTAATGAGGCCCACCCAATCCAAGAATGCGATGTTGATTTTGACGCCCCGTGGCAAACATGGGTGAATGAAGCTCTGCCTATTCTGGCCTGTGTTGATTCATCAGGCACACTTCAAGTTGAATTGCTTGATGAGATGAAAGCATACGGGTCGGGAGACGATGAAGAACTGGTAGACGGGGACTTCACTCCCGGCAAGATTGCCCGTGAAGAACTCACCATCACACTTGAATTGTTCCGGTATTGCCCTGAGGCGGCAGAGTCTGGATGGGATACACTCACGTGCAGTGTTCCGGGCCACGCTACTGTCCAAGACCTCCTCATCTCCATGCAACAGGAAGTTGACGGAAGTCTAGCCTTCCGCCGTGGAAACGGTGCAGGTAATCCAACGACCGGTATACGAGTCAACGGGCGAGTTGCGCTCTCGGACTCCGTAATGATTGCGGACCTTACCTCCGATGGTGGAAGACTACGTGTAGAGCCACTGCCAGGACACCCTGTAGTTCGGGACCTTCTCGTTGATACATCTCGCTATGAAAACCATCGCAGTCGTGCTGAACCATGGATGAAAACCGACCCAAGAGAAGGCGAACGCCTGCCATCAGGGGCCGCATTGGGGACGATGGCTCCTGCCGCCGCAACGGCTCTCCATCTTGCAGGCGATGTACAATCCTTCCAACTGATTCAATCGATGTCCGATACACTGGCCCATGATTCCCATTATGAAGGCCCAGGTGTACACTTCCAACAATGGTTGCGGGCAAAAGACCCACGTACCGGGCAAAAGCAACGTCGAAGTATCATGAATTCCCTGCAACAAAGAGACGGTATCTGGTCTGAAGCAGACCATGCCAGTTTGATTCGCTACGGTGAAGACGGACGACTTGCTGCTCGTAGCCTTAACGAGGCACGCATGCAATTGCTTAACCAAACCAAGTACGCTGGCAAACACGGTCGTTTGGTCAAATGGTATGGACGCAGCGTCAAGTGGACAGGCAACGTCAACGAGACCACTCTCTACCGGCAAGTGTTGGGCCCCCTCGGTCTTGTTAGCAATGTTTTCAGCGGCGTTTCTGCTCGCATGGCTCTGGCCTTTACTCGAAACGGTACCCCTCCTATCCGGAGTTTGCAAGCCCTTTTGCTTCCACCAGCAGGTGTTGGTCGTATCCCCAAGATGCTGAATTCTAAGGTTCAGGATTATCACGAAGTTGTATCTCTGTTCAATGAGACCGACCAACGATTCTGAGGTGAATTGCGATGGCTAAGATTTCATATTATCCCGGAAATGTAGCCCGCGCTGCCTCAATGGAAATTGAAGATACAATCCAGCCCCTCTGTAGAGCGCTCAACATTCAACTTGTAGAACTCCCTCGTTCCAGCAGCGACGGCGGTAACATCATCAAACAAGCAACACCCAAACTTCAGGACGCTTTGGTAGCAAGAAACCTTGCCCTTGCGGAAGACAAAGGTTTGGACATACTTACGACCTGTGCAAGCAGTCATGCCATTATGTGCAATACTGCACAAGATATGGAGCGAGACCCCGTTTATGCCAGCCAAATCAACAACCTCATCGCCCGAACCTCCTCAATAGAGTACTCGGGGGAATCAAAATCTTGGCATTTGCTTCACTACCTTGTTGAAGAGATCGGTCTTGACAAGATTCGTGATGCTGTAAAGAACCCGTTGAAGATGAACATTGCGGGATACTACGGGCCAGACATGCAACGTGAAGGGGCTTGTGGAAACGACGACCCATTCATGCCAACATACATGGAACAACTCATCGAAGCCCTTGGCGGCCATGCCATTGATTATGAGTCGAAATGTCAAAGCGTTGGCTCAACCACAATCTTGAGTTTAGAAGACACCTCCCTCTCCATGACTGCAGCGGTACTTTCCGATGCAATAGAATCTGGGGCAGACCTTGTGGTAAGTGCGTGCACGATTTCACA
>CAXAHZ010000009.1:0-16349 GCA_963968875.1 uncultured euryarchaeote | reverse complement strand
CCAGGGGATAGAGCAAAAGTAAGCAAAACATTACATTATCTTAATCTTCAAGATTTTGCGTTTCGGAGGTACGACCAACTCTCCGGCGGCGAACGGCAAAGAGTCATTCTTGCCAAGGCCCTTGCACAAGAACCGCATCTTTTCTTACTCGACGAGCCTACCAGCGACCTTGATCTCAAAAATCAGATTTTAGTAATGGAAAAAATGAGAAAACTGGTTTCAAGTAAACAATCTCCGTGTTCAGCATTGATTGCCATTCATGACATAGATATGGCGGCAAGATTTTCAGATAAAATCCTCCTCCTCCATGAAGGCAAAATCAAGGCATACGGTCCTCCTATTGAGGTGCTCACCTCACATCATATCGCCGAGGTCTTCGGTGTTGAAGCTGAAATTCAACCAACTGCCAACAACAATTCCATTCGTATCATCATCAATGGTGCGATTGAAAAAGAAAATATGGAGGAAGAATAATGGAAAAAACAATTATGATTTTATTTGGTTCAGAAACTGGGAATGCAGAGGATTTAGCGTACACAATTGGGGACATGACTCAATCGTATGGCTTAAGTCCACAAATCAGAGGTATGGATGAAATCGATACAGACGAATTGGCCGATGTTCGCAGATTACTGATCTGCTGCAGCACCTGGGGCGATGGAGACCAACCTGACAATGCACAAGAGTTATTTGACGCCGTATCTGAATTATCTGTGGGGACCCTCACAGGCCTCTCATACGGAGTTCTTGCCATTGGAGACTCAGCATTCGATTTGTTTTGTGAATCCGGTAAAGAATGGGATATGGTTCTTGAACAAAAAGGTGGGAATAGAGCTGTTGAACGAATTGATTGTGATACGGATTATGACGACTATGCAGATGAATGGATGGCCATGGCGCTCGATGTCATGAAAACTATAGAGTGAAGGTTTGAGGGATATTTATGGCGGAAAAAACAGGACATGGAAATCCAGGACACACGCTTCCCGACGGTGGGAAAATGAAGCAACCCGAATTGCTCTACGACCCAGATGTTCGCCAATCCAGTCATGCTGAAGACGCTCGGACTCTGGCACGACGACATACAACGGCAACCCTCTGTTCGGTATCAAAGAAACATGATGGTTACCCATATGGATCATTCGTAACGTATTCAATGTACGCTGGGCATCCGGTTTTCCTCATCAGTGGACTTGCAGAACATACGAAGAACCTCATGAAAAATCCCAGGGCAACATTGCTTATTTCAGACAATACCGAGGAAAATCCTCTTGCATCTGCACGGGTAACACTTCTTGGCGAATGCTTGAAGCTTGAAGAGCATGAAATTGAAGGGGCTAGGGAGGCCTTCTTGAACGACCACCCAAGCGCAATCGCCTACGTTGATTTTAGAGACTTTTTCTTTTTCAGATTGAACGTTGCGTCGATACGTTACATCGGGGGATTTGGTCGCATGTCATGGTTTGAAGATGAAGAATGGATGGATGCCAGTCCAGATCCTATCGGTCCTCATTCCAAGGACATTGTTGAACATATGAACGAAGATCATTCCGATGCTTTGATTGCATACTGCAAAGCCATGAGCAAAGCGACATCAACACAATCTGCGATCATGACGACGATTGACCGCTATGGATTTGAGATGGAAGCTACACTGCCCGATGGAGTTCATCCCATTCGTATCGCTTTTGAACACGAGGTTTCTAGTCCGGAAGAGGCTCGGGTTCAATTGGTTCAGATGGTCAAGGCTTCTCGTAAAATCTTAAGCACATCAGAGTGATTTAACATCATTGTCTCAAGGCTATACTTGAAAAGTTATCAGTCGTCGCAAACATGGAGAGGAAGTTCATGAGCCGGCGCCTTCTTTCTCTTCACGACCTCGTCATTGGATACAACGAGCCTCTTTGTGACCCGATTTCAGCCAGTGTAAAAGAGGGAGAAATCATTGCTGTTCTCGGGCCTTCAGGCATCGGTAAAACAACATTGATGAGAACCATAGCAGGCCTCGTAATGCCCATTGAAGGCGGGACCTCCCTTTCCGTTGACGCCAAAGGTGGTCTTGGATACATTCCCCAAAACCTTGGATTAATTCGGCATGCCACCGTGGCCCACAATGTTTCGCTTGGGGCCGGAGTCCGAATGAAATGGTCGTTTTCCATGTACGGGGAACGTCGAGAAAAAACTCTTGAGGCTCTCCGAGCACTTGGTATTGAAGATAAGGCAACAGAACCGGTTCGTCGTCTATCCGGCGGCCAACAACGTCGAGTTGCCACCGCTCGAACGCTTGCTCAGCGTCCTCAGTTAATTCTTGCAGATGAATTTCTTAGTGAACTTGATGATTCAAATGCTCAAGTTGTCATGGAGGCTGTTATGCCACTTGTTGCAAAGGGTGCAAGTTTGATCATGGTTGAACATCACGCCGACCATGCAGTCAAATATGCTACTCGTATTTGGGAACTGATCGATGGAATATTTACTGATACTCCAGTCACTGAATGGGTGAAACATTCCGCGGAAGGTGAGGAGGAATGAAGTTCCGTCTCTACCTCATCATCGGCGGGCTTACTGCCTTTGCTTTGGCGATACTCAGTGATCTCATCGGAGGAGATTGGGGTCGTTTTAGCGGAGGTTTTGAAAACCTCTATGTCTTTTTCACCGAGAGCATGTGGCCTCCCGATTGGAGTGTGCTTGAAGCACGTTCCTATCCTGTGTGCGAATCAAACGTAGAACTTTTCTGTTCAGTCGGTTATATTGGGATGATGGAAACCATAAAAATCGCCTTTGTGTCAACCGTTCTAGGATTCATTGGGGCCATACTTCTCTCTCCGTTGGCTGCGCGAAACCTACAATCGGGGTGGTTGTCCATTCCAGTCCGTATCTTTTTGTCATTTGTTCGTAGTCTTCCAAGCCTTATATGGGCCATCATTTTCGTCATTGTCATTGGTTTCGGCCCTCTTGCAGGTGTTCTTGCCATGACCTTTTACACCGTAGGTTACCTCGGCAAATTACAGTATGAGACCTTTGAGGGGATGCACAGCGGTCCGTTGGAAGCAGGACGTGCAATGGGGCTGTCAAGCAGTAGCATTACTCTCAATATTGTGGTGCCAGAGAACAGCAATCATCTCTTGAGTCAACTCATATTCATGTTTGAATACAACGTACGTCACGGCACAGTCATCGGTATTGTTGGTGCAGGGGGAGTCGGGTATTACATCAATAATTATCTAAAGTTCCTTCAATATGACAAAGTATTTGCTTTATTGCTCCTTATTTTCTTGGTGGTTATCATCATTGATCTTCTTTCATTGGTTGCCCGCTCTTTCGTCAATGAGCAAGGCGATGTAAGAAGGCCTACTTGGTTGAATCTCTTGCTCAAAATCGTAAACTCAAAGAATTCAGATGAAAAAGAATCCTCTTCCGACTGATTCAATCTGCAGCAATGTGCAAGGAACCGTCCTTGTAGAATATTTGAATTCGGTCCGATGCTTTCTTGCTGAGTGCGGCAACCGCTTCATAAATTTCATCTTCTGAAACCTTGAACGTCTTCGCAGCATCCTTTGTTGACCACGGTACGACATGAAATTCACTCTTAGCAAGCCATTTCAACAACTTGCCTTCAAATTCAGAGAGTTCCTCGGACATATTACGCTCACGAGGCTCTTCCTCAAAACCTCACCGATGGACCTTGTTCATCCAAGGGCGACCATTCGTCTGCAGCATTCTTCCGCATCAATATCACCATCAAGGAGCGTATTGAGTGCTTTGGTAAACGGGACATTAAGTCCGCTATCCTCTGCTCTTTCGATAAACATTCGAGTTGCCCGTACACCTTCAGCAACCATATGCATTTCATCCAATGCCTGGTCAAGGGAGAGTCCAGTTCCGAGTTTCTCCCCCATGGTGCGGTTTCTACCGTGGGGTGAAGTGGCAGTGACGTACATGTCCCCTAATCCAGCAGGGCCAAAGGCAACCTCTGCACGAGCACCAAGCTCAGCGAGTAAGAGACATCCTTCTTTGAACCCGGACATGAAAATGGCTGCCTTTAGGTTGTCTCCCCCGAGGTCTCCAACTTGTTTGAGGCCGTCAACAAGACCGCATGCTAGCGCTACAACGTTCTTGTATGCCCCCCACAATTCAGCGCCTACCGGGTCGCTTGCAGCGTGAAGAATGAAACTAGGCGTACTGAGTGTGCTTGCGAGGCGATTGGCAACAGCGTCGTCTTCACTGGCGACCAACGCTGTGGTCATGACACCACCAGCAGCTTCCGGCGCAATCGTAGGGCCGGTCAACACAGCGAGCGGGTTTGTTTTTCCAGCGTCTTTTAACATTCCATGAATTGCCTGGGAGATCAATCGTTTTCCTGGGGCTAAGCCCTTAGCAAGGTCAAGCAGCACATGCCCTGGTTGAAGGTGCGGCATGATGTCTTCAACGACATCAAGGATAACCGATGAGGGGACGGCGAGAACGATAATTTCACTTTCTTTAAGCGCCTCGGATAGATGCATTGTAGCGTCTAAACCAGGAACAGGGTGTTCGGGAAGGTATTTCGAATTAACATCATCAAGAGTTATTGATTGATACACTTCTTCCTCAATGGTCCAACCTTTGACTTTGTGGCCTTCAAGCAACCAAAGACGAGCAATAGCAGTACCCCAGTTCCCAAGTCCTAATACAGCGATGTGTGCCATAGCAATCGTCTGCTTCGCCACTTCTTTGGTTTATACCATTTCCCGATGAAATTACATGCAGGACACGGTTTTCACAAGCCAACGGTTCTCGCCATCAAAACAAGTCGTCATCGTCTTCTTCGAAATCAAAGACATCGTCTTTGGTTTCCTTTTTGCCCTTTTTAGGTTTCTTTTGCTCTGCGTCGGGGGCCTTTTCTTCTTTGGGTTCGGGTTCCGGAGCAACTTCTTCCTTTGGCGCTTCAGCTGCCTCTTCTCTTGCTTGGGCTTGTTCGGTTTCACTCGTCTTGAGCTGCTCTTCACTCTTGCCAGTTTGGAGAGCAAGTGCTCTTCGTCGGTCTTCTCTTGCCTTACGCTCAAGTTGTCGGTGACGCGATTTTTCGATGTTTTGCATCATGTACATGGCATCATGTTCCAACAATGGCGAGTCTGAAATCAAGGTGATGTCGAGCCATCCCCCGTCTTCAACGATGAATTCAGCGAGGGGTTCAAAGTTGAGGTCTGATTTCTTGATTTGAGTGTAATGCATTGCGTTTCCAGTACGATGTTCTACTCCTGAAAAGTGGCAATAGAACTCTTTTGTCCCGATGGATTCTCGGACCATATCAAAGAGTTCTCCATAATCTTCTGAGGTACGCATTCGTCCATGTCCTCGTGCATGTATGTGAGCAATATTCAGGACTGGAATCGTTCCCTCAACGTGATTGACGACTTCGAGAACTTCCTCTAAACTTCCCCAGAGTTCTTGCCGGCCAGATGTTTCTACTCCAATTTTAGAAGCCGTTCCTTCTTTGATCCACGGGAATACTGGAAACTCGTCTTCATCGTCATGCCAAACTTCGTGAATCCTGTCAACAATTCCAGAAAACACGTTAGCGACTTGTTCGTTTGCTTCATGCCCTCTTGAAAATTCTCCATAGTGTCCGCTGTGGAGTGTAATGTGTCGTGCATTGATGGTTCTTGCTGCCTGTAATGTGGCTTCTATTTTTGCGAGAGAGCGGCCCCGCTCGACTTTGTTACCGAGGAGTTCAGAGTAGTAAGGTCCGTGAATGTTCATCTCAAAGTCAGTCTTGTTAGCAAGGACTCCTGCTTGCCAATATTGTTCAAAATGTTGGGGTGCAACCATACGAACAGTTTGCACCTCCATGGTCTCAAGGCCGAGGGAAATGATGTCGTCCATTCCTTCGACAATTGTGCGTCCCTTGCATGACAATGGAACACCTGCTGGTCCGAGTTTAACTGGCATATTTTCCCCCCCGCGAAACCAAGCCACGGTGCCCCCTATGATAACCTCTTTCTGTTGGCTGTCCGCATTTGCGGTGGCGCGGTGGTGGTTTCCAATGGTGATTGCATACGACTCTTCATGAAGGTGGGGCTTCAGCCACAGGCATGGACGCTCGCATAGAAAAAGCCGTTAATGCCTTCAAAAACGGAGAGCCTGTTTGCCTTTTTGACTCCGAAAAGCGAGAAGGAGAAACCGATTTACTCTTTCCTGGCGAGCACGCCAAGCCCGAAACAATGCGACAATTGCGCCAAGATTGTGGCGGGCTTCTGTTTTTGGCCATTGGAGATGAGGTGGGTGACCTCTACGGTCTTCCCTACCTACAAGATTTGCACACAACAAATGAAGCAACCTCCACATATCCCGTACTTTCTCACCTCATCACAGATGACCTACGCTACGATTCACGCTCTGCCTTCACACTCTCCCTGAACCACAGGGATACTTACACAGGCATCACCGACCACGACCGTGCGCTAACAACAAGGAGGTTCACAGAACTGACGGCGACCTGTCTCTCAGATGGGGTCGCTACTGAACGAGCAATTGACCACCTTGGGAAAGAGTTCCGAACCCCTGGTCACATACCGGTGTGTAGAGAAGCCAAGGGAGGCCTTTCTGTTCGCCAGGGCCACACGGAACTTGCAGTTGGTCTTGCTCGCTTATCCGGTATGACGCCCGTAGTCATTGGTGCTGAGATGCTCCAGCCGGATGGAGATTTTGCTTTGAGTATGGAGAGTGCTAAAGCTTGGGCAGAACAACGAAACATCCCATTCCTGGAAGGGGCAGACCTCATGGTAGCTCTTGGCCTAGAAGCATGACCGTCATGCTCTTGAAGTCCGGGTAACACGTAGCAAAAGGTGGTCCAATGAAACGCGTGATGGCAGTTGGTGTTTTTGACTTACTCCACGCCGGTCATTTGCATTACCTTGAGCAAGCTAAGTTCTTGGGTGATCATCTTACGGTCGTTGTAGCACACGATGACACAGTTCGTAAACGAAAGCATGAGCCAATTACCAATCAGGAACTTCGCCAACGTATGGTTGCCGGCCTAAAGCCGGTGGATGAAGTCGTAGTTGGAAACTCACCCGATGTGCCAATTTTTGATATCCTTACTCAAATCCAACCGGATGTAATTGCGCTTGGCTACGACCAAGAGCATGCAGAAGACAGCATCCGCAAGGCATTGGACGCACGAGGCTTTACTTCCATCCGAGTCGTTCGAGTTGAAGGGTTGTCTGACGACCTGGACGGGACACGCAAGATCATTGCCAAAATCTTGGAACGAGCAGAGAGTAACGGGGCATGAACATGTTTACCGGTATCGTTCAGGGAATTGGCACCGTTGTGGCGCTCGTAAACGAAGGGCGCGTATGGACGTTTACAATTGAACTTCCCTCAACCGTCAATCTAAACCGAGGTGCGAGCGTTTCCATCAACGGCGTATGTTTAACGGCCACAGACATTAACGGAACCAATGCGAGTTTTGACGTGATTCCTGAAACACTGCAACGCACCAACCTCCACTCTTTGGAGGTAGGATCTCGTGTCAATGTAGAACGTTCACTAAAAATGGGCGATGAATTGGGAGGGCACCTCCTCTCAGGTCACATTATGGGGCTGGCCTCCATCATGGAAATTACTCCTCAAGGCAATGGAGTCGACATAAGACTTGCAACCCAAAGCGAATTGATGAAGTACATTCATGAAAAAGGATACATCGGACTCAACGGCGCTTCCTTGACAGTTGGAGAAGTGGTCAGTCATGAATTCAACATTCATCTTATTCCAGAAACGCTCAGACTTACAACATTTGAAACCGCGAAACTTGGAGACCATGTTAACCTTGAAATTGATTCAATGACGCAAACAATTGTGGCAACCGTTGAGCGAATAATGAAACAGGAGAACTGAAAGCGATGGGTATGAGCAAGCGTATAGGCATGGTCTGTGGCTCCTATCATAAAGGTGAAGTTGAGCGTATGCTCATGTGGGCTCAGGAAGAAGCCGAGGTCCTCAAAATGACGGTAGGAGACGTGGTTTGGGTAAACGGTTCAATGGAAGTTCCGCTCGCTTTGGACCGATTGATGGAGACGCATGATGGCGCCGTCTGCTTGGGCATTATCGAGAAGGGAGAAACACAGCATGGACTTGCAATGGGACAAGCGGTGATCAAAACCATTCTGGAACTTCAACTGAAGTACAACAAACCGATCGGATTGGGAATTATAGGGCCTGGGGCAGAACCTCACCATATCGAACCTCGTCTCGAACCGCATGCGAGAGCATCGGTGCGTGCTTTGATATGAAATAACAACTTTTAATTTCATTTGGAGTATGCCGTTAACAAAGGTTCGTATAGTCAAGTCTCCGATGCTTATAGGAGGGTAGAGACATGAACTTTTTAGGAGCCCCTAAAATTGATTTGTCCCGCTTCTTTAATGAAGCCCCCAGTCATGTGATTAATGGGAAAAAAATGGATGCGAAATCCCTCATGGACAGCGTCTCAATGATCTCCCTTAAATTGGACTCGGAAAACGTGGAGCAGGCTAAGTTCATTACTACCGAGGGATTGCCTTTAGAGCAGAGACTTGAATTTGTTCAAGGGCTTAAATCCTCAATAAAACACGATGTTTTTGAACTCTCAACTTGCAACCGTGTCCTCTATGTTGGTTTTTCTGTGGAGCCGGATGAACTTGAGAAGCACGTTAATCAGCAAACAGGACAATCAAACGTCCCGTTCGTTCATACAAAAGGGCTTGATGTCTGGCGTAAATTGGTCAAAATATGTAGCGGCCTTGATTCCTTCATGATGGGAGAGCTCCAAATTATGGGTCAGTTTAGGGATGCAGTGTCATGGCATAGAGAACATGATTTCATTGATATGGCCAACGGTTCTTTCTTTGACCATGTAATCTCAGCTAATCGAGTGTTGAGAAAGGAATTTGGCTTCACACAAACCACGGAATCCATGCTAAATTTAGCAACGAATGCTTTGGAGGAGATTATTTCTCAAAATACAGAACTGAATTGCACTGTTCTCGGGTTTGGTGAAATGGGCAGCAAAGCCGTTGAGACTTTATTGGACCTTGGCCAAACCCAAATCTGCGTAGTTTCTCGTTCCCCTGAACAATCCGCTCTGCGTCATCCTTTGCTTGCAAAACAGGTTGAAATGAAATCATTTGACTCTTGGAATACTACCGCCACCGCAACAGACCTCGTCGTATCAACAATCCGCAACAAATCTGCAACGTATCACGAAGGGCTCCAATTGCCGGTTTCTTCAAAATCCATTGTCATGGATTTTGCTTGGCCCCCCTCCATTGAACCAGGTTCAATGAAACCCTTCCATGTCCATTACGGGATGGAACATTGGATTCGTGTCTCTCGTAAACTTGGAATTGAGTGGGATTATGATGCTACGATCCAAAAAAGTGAGTTCCTTCTTGACGAAATTGAATCAAGGTTCATGACGGCCCTCACCCAAAGAACACAAGCAAAATTCCGAGCATTTATCTATTCAACCATGGAAGATTTGGCAGAACAATGGTCTTCTAGTGAGTCTGTCAACGGTGACCAACCTCAACAATTGAGTGCATTTTCAAGGGAAATCGCAACTTGGCTATGCAATCAAGAAGGGCCGTTCAGTCCCGATGAAATAGATAAGCTCGTTCTACAAACAACCCGGCCATTTGATTCCAAAATTCTCGAGAGAGTTTCATCCGATGTAAGAAAAACGGTTCTTCATATCAACGGGAAGTCTTCGCTCTCGGAGGTCATAAGTTGAGCAAACTTAGAATCGGGACTCGTACCTCAGCTCTTGCAACCTGGCAGGCGAGACGCGTAGAACATCTTCTCAACGAGAAAGGGATAGAAACAGAACTGGTTGGAATTACAACAAGTGGAGACCGCTCATTAGGCGGTGACCTTTCATCTGCAGTCGGTCAATTCATCCATGCAGTTGACAATAAATTGATTGAAGGGCAAATCGACCTTGCCGTTCATTCAAGTAAAGATGTACCAGTGGATATAGCATCATCAATAGCCTGTTTGTCATATTTGGAACGAGGTTCTACCTCAGATCTTCTGATATTTCGTCATTCACCCGGGCTTGATACGCTTGAGCAAGTGCTTCAACACAATGAATTTTCAACCCTACCTGCCGCCCTACTGAACTTGCCAAAAGGCAGCACCGTCGGGACTGTTTCCGGCCGACGTCAATCCTTCTTGCTAAGCCAACGTCCTGATTTGATTCCAATTGCAGTTCGGGGCCGTGTAGAGACGAGATTAAAGCGCCTTGATGAAGGACGCGTTGACACGATCGTATTGGCAGAAGTAGGTCTTCAGCGTCTACATAGCGTTGGCGGACTTGAGCCTTGGATGTTGAAATGCTCAGCAATCCGAATCTCTGACACGAATTGGCCTACGGCACCGGGCCAGGGTGCAATCAGCGTTCATTGTCGCGTTGAAGAGCAAGCCACCCTCAAACACATACGCTCAATCCTTAATCATCAAACGACCGAGGAAAGTGTAACCATGGAGCGGGATCTTCTGGCGTCCATCGGTGGTGGATGCCTTTACCCGGCAGGAATTCAGGTAAAAGGACAACATGTTGATGTAAAAATCGCACCTCAAAATTGGCGAACTACGTTTTGTAAGGGTCGTTCCTTCGGTACTTTCCAATTCAGTGGGCACTATGAGGACTTGGACATTGTCCTTCCATCCGGGGATTTGGAAAATGAATCTCAAGTGATGGACTCCCCCAAGATCATCTCAACTCTAAATTCCGACAGGATTTCCCATATCCTTCACAAAAAGGGAATTGCTGTTGTGAATCAGCCTGTCGTAAGTTTGACTCCAAAGCCCCAGAATTGGCCCTCGGAATTCATTGAACCCGACTCCCCTCGTTCATCTTGGCCATACCTCGTACTTACCTCACCTTTTGCTGCACGTTGTGCTGTGGAGGTGTCAGGAGAAAACCAAGATATCAATCGCATTCAGTGGTTGGCCATCGGTGAAGGTACAGCCCGTGCTTGTTTTCGTGAGGGTGTCACGGTTTCCATATGTGCTCAAGCTCGAAATGCGAAGGAATTAGCGGGCTTCATCATCTCAAAAATACCGTCCAATACTCCGTTGATGTTGCCAAAGTCAGATATTGGATCATCTTATCTCGCTGAGGAACTCACCCGCCACGGATACGATGTCACTGCATGGGTTGGTTATGAAAACCAAATCAAGAAAGTCCCTCATATAGAATTTGAAAGCAATGACGTTTTGCTGTTGTCCTCTCCTTCTTCAGCCATAGCTTGGGTTGAGAACGGCCTACCCATACCAACAAATATACTGTGCATGGGCCTTAGTACACAGAAGCAGGTTGGACAACTGGCTCCCTTCTCCCAATCATCCGTTGAAGTGCTAGATGGGCCAACTGTAGAATTCATAACATCGTGGTGGAACCAAAGGAGAGATGAGGATGCGAGTTAGGCCGAGAATCAATCGTTGGACAGAAGCAAGGCGGAATCTTGTGTTCAGTTCATCGATCTCTAAATCTCTCGTACAACCCCATTTCGTTGTTTCAGGAAAAGACATTGACGAGCCGATTTCTGGAATGCCAGGGATACAACGTCAGTCCATAGATGTACTTTTGAAAACCATCGCGGAGGATATTAAACACGGGCTTAGTGCCCACATGTTGTTTACCGTTGTTGAACCTGAACACAAAGACAGTGTTGCTAGTGCAGCATCGGACATGGACATGCATGGGATTATCGCCGTACGAGAGTTAAAGAAGCATTTTGGAGAACAAATTGTTCTTTTCACGGATGTTTGTCTTTGCACCGCTACCGACCATGGCCACTGCGGTGTCATTGTTGACCATCAAATCGACAACGATGTAACCGTTCAACGCTTGGTGGAAATAGCAATTGCACATGCTGAGGCCGGATCTGATTATGTATCGGTTTCGGACATGATGGATGGCCGTGTCTCAGCAATTCGGGATGCCCTTGAATCTAAGGGCCATACCTCGACTGGCATCCTATCTTATGCGGTCAAATACGCCTCATCCTTTTACGGTCCATTCCGAGATGCAGCCTCTTCATCTCCTACATTCGGAGATCGCGGAAGCCATCAAATGGATGTCCGTTCGGGGTATTCAGAGGCAATTTTAGAAGCGCTCAGCGATGAAAAAGAGGGCGCAGATGTCATCATGGTCAAACCTGGATTACCTTATCTGGATGTCCTGCGCCAAGTTGCAGATGCCGTTTCTCGCCCAGTTGCGGTTTACAATGTGAGCGGTGAGTACTCCATGGTCATGAATTCAAATCCCGATGATCATCAACGGAAGGCTATGATTCGTGAGGTACTACATGCCTTCAAAAGGGCGGGAGCAGACATCATTGTGTCCTATCATGCCCGCGAGGCGATTCGCGAAGGCTTGATTGAATGAGGTATCAGCATGGAGCGCTCACAATCTAACGAACTTCATCTAGAGGCAGTAGACCACCTTGTTGGAGGAGTAAACTCGCCGGTTCGGGCTTTCAAATCCGTACACGGCAACCCAATTTATTTTGAGAAAGCATCCGGTGCGATTGTGACTGATGTTGATGGGAATGAGTTGGTCGACTTCGTACAATCATGGGGGCCTCTAATTCACGGGCATGCTCACCCTAATATTCTAGAAACCGTGTACGAGAAAATGCAAAATGGCACCTCATTTGGAGCCCCGCACAGAGGTGAAATAAAACTCGCCAAGTTTGTAAAAAAGCGATTTAGTCATATGGATAAAGTACGATTCGTATCTTCCGGAACAGAGGCTGTGATGAGTGCGGTCCGTCTTGCGAGAGGGTACACTCAACGAGATATTCTGATAAAATTTGAAGGCTGTTATCACGGACATGTTGATTCGCTTATGGTTAGTTCAGGTAGTGGTTTGGCCACCTTTGGGATTGCTAGCAGCCCAGGAATTCCAGAACAAACCGTCGCTACCACATTGATCGCTCCTCTTAACGATGTGGAAGCCGTAGAATATTTGTTCAATGAACACGGCAATGAGATTGCGGCCATTGTGATTGAACCTCTTCCGGCAAACAACGGACTGCTTGTCCAATCACAATCCTTTTTGCTTCGCCTGAGGGAGCTCTGCGACCAGCACGGAGCCTTGCTCATTTTTGATGAAGTCATAAGTGGATTTAGATTCAAAGACGGGAGTTACGGTGACCTTTGTGGTATAACACCTGATATCACTGCGCTTGGCAAAGTCATTGGTGGTGGATTGCCTGTTGGTGCCTATGGCGCTCGAGACGAAATCATGCAACATTTGTCACCCTTAGGGCCCGTTTACCAAGCAGGAACTCTCTCAGGAAACCCATTGGCTATGGCAGCTGGTGCGAAAACTCTCGAACTTCTTACCGATGAAGCCTACGACAGGTTGGAAGAGTTGGGATCGCTTCTTGAATCCGAGGTAGGTAAGGTCTTACATAGGCATGGGCATCCAATGCGCCTCGTTCGTATGGGCAGCCTGTTTTGGTTTTCTCCGGGTGAACAGGCACCACCATCCCGAGCTGACCGTATTCCAAAGGATGCCGGAGTTCTCTATGCAGATATTCACCATGGCTTGCTGGAGCGAGGTTACATGTTGGCACCTTCAGCGTATGAGATTGGATTTATTGCTACCGCTCATGAAGAACATCATATCAACGGCATGGTTGCAGCACTCGATGATGTTTTGACGACAATGGGGGAGAATGAATGAACAGCAAAGAACGAATATTGAATGCACTTCGCCTTCAGCCCGTGGACCGCACTCCAGTGTGGTTCATGCGACAGGCTGGACGTCACCTTCCAGAATATCGGAAAATTGCGGCAGAACATTCATTTTGGGAACGCTGCCAAGACGTAGACCTTTGCACAACCATTACCCTTCAGCCGCTCCAGCGATACAAGACCCTTGATGCAGCCATCATTTTCAGTGATATTCTCACGCCACTACCTAGTCTAGGGTACGACGTAGAATACGGAGGAGGTATCCGAATAAGTGATTTTGAACTTTCTGATGTTGACGATTGGACCGCATTTAATGCAAGAAAACACGCACCCTGGGCTGCCGACGGACTTCGTTCGGTAGGAGAGCACTTAGGCGATGATGTTGCTCGCCTCGGCTTTGTAGGCTCTCCCTGGACAATCTGTATGTATCTTCTCTCAGGAGGGACGGGCGACAAAGATTTCCATAATGCTCGTGCTAAGGTGTTCTCAAATCCAGATGCGGCAAAGAACATGTTCATGTCGATGGGTGAGATTGTTGGAGACCTACTTGCCGATCAGGTTGTCTACGGTGGAGCGGACGCAGTGCAATTGTTTGATACATGGGCAGGGCTACTTTCTCCGACCATCTATCGGGAATTTGCCATGCCAGCAACTCAACGAGCCATTGAGGTTTTCAAGGAAAAAGCTGGAGATGACGTACCTGTCATTCACTACGCAAAAGGTTCGGGTCACCTTCATTCTCAGATTCGAGAATTAGACCTTGATGCGATTTCTCTTGATTGGAGGGATGACCTCGCGGCAAATCGGCGTCAGTTTGGGAAGGATTTTGCATTCCAAGGCAATCTCGACCCTTCACGAATGCATGGCTCGGTAGAGGCAGCTCAAACCGCTGCACGCCGCGTATTAAACGCTGCGGGAAGCGAACCAGGGCATATTTTCAATCTCGGCCATGGCTTCGCACCCAACGCAAGAATTGAATGTGTTGAAGCCGTTCTAAGAACGCTTACCGAGGAATAAGCATGCGTCAAAAGATGATTGACATGGTTCATCGCATTCAAGATGAGATATGTGAATCATTAGCTGCAATTGACCAAACAACATGCCGTGAAGATGTTTGGGATCGGGATGAAGGCGGAGGAGGGCGCAGCCGCGTCTTTTCCGGGGGCTCGGTGTTTGAGAAGGCCGGCGTTAATGTGAGTGTTGTATACGGCACACTAGAACCCGAAGCCGCCCAAGCGATGGGAGGGGGGCAGAGTCTCGAAGGCGACGACCTGGATTTCTTCGCAACAGGGCTTAGTCTCGTTCTTCACCCAAACAATCCAATGGCGCCTACGGTTCATGCCAACTACAGGTACTTTGAGCGAGGAACAGGTGATCGGGATGGTAGTTGGTGGTTCGGAGGGGGCGCAGACCTCACGCCAAGTTATCTGTTTGAAGAGGACGCCCGTCATTTTCATTCCACCCTCAAGGATGCTTGTGACCGACACAACGTAGCGGATTACGCACATTACAAAGAATGGTGTGACACCTATTTCCATATCCCCCATCGTGCTGAAGGGCGCGGTGTTGGGGGGATTTTTTTTGATGATTTGAGAGCCAACAACAAACAAGACTGTTTTGACTTTGTCAAAGATTGTGCTGAATCCTTTTTGCAATCCTACCTTCCCATCCTTGAACGCCGGAAAGATATGGCATACGATAATCAACAAAAAGAATGGCAGAACCTGCGTCGAGGGCGATATGTTGAATTCAATCTTGTCTACGACCGAGGCACAACGTTCGGTCTCAAAACCAATGGGAGAATTGAGAGTATCTTGATGTCGCTTCCTTTGATGGCAAGGTGGGAATATTGTCACGAAGTTGAACCTGGAAGCGAGGAAGAGCGAATGCAAAATGTGTTGAAGCAACCCGTTGATTGGATTGAGTAGTGGGTTGTATCTATGTATTCTCTAGAGGAATGGGTTCGCTATGGAGATGAACTTCGTCGCCCCCTTCTTATCGCTGACGAATTGAGTGATTCCACCCATATTGTCATTGTTGGAGGCGGCCTATCAGGGCTAACAATCGGATATCGCTTGGCTTCAAAACGGCCGGATATTAACATCACAATTATTGAGGGCAGCAATGAATTTGGAGGGGTCATAAAGACGTGGAATCATGATGAATGGATCTGTGATCTAGCGGTCAATGCTACACGCAGTCATCCCGCAGTTTGGCGATTGGTGGATGATCTTTCACTTGGTGATGTGTTCATGCCTTCAAACCCAGATGCAAAACATCGTTGGGTCCATTTGAAGGGTGAGTCTCATCGCCTTTCTTGGCGAACCGCCCTAAAAATTGGCCCCCTGCGAATGCGTCGTTCAGTGATTGAATCAAGAAAAGGAGGGTGTGCGGTTTCCGAGGTGTTACCGCACGAACTCATTGCGGATGCTATGACCCTTGGGATTGTAAACGACACATCAGCCCATGTCGATGCTGATTTCTTATTCCCATCGTTGACCCGATTTGGACCAAACCCTCCAATCAAATGGTCTTCCATCAAAAAGAAAATGAGAGAGACCTATCCGCTATTCACGCCCAAAAAAGGCAGCCTTGCTTCTTTTGATGGTGGCATGGAG
>CAXAHZ010000008.1:0-16796 GCA_963968875.1 uncultured euryarchaeote | reverse complement strand
TCGTTAGGAGGGCAGTTGCCCAAATCTCTGGAGAGGTGGACGCCGGTCACAACAGCAGCTGCACGGTCGACGGCAAGCGATAATTCTGAAGCATCACCCTCATTGCAGTTAATACGAGCAGTCAGAGGTACTTTTTCATCGTCATCGTCTGACTTCTTGTAGACATCGTACTTGTAATCCCTCATCATCATACCCTCCGCAAACGCAGTGATGGCAGGAAGGTCTGATGTGTGAAGTACCACCGTGAGTTCAGAATCATGTGAGGATTTATGTTGTGCGACAACCGTTGCACCAGCTTCGCGGTAGGATTGATTGTTGCTCTTTTCTTCTTTCCCAAGACCTACGAGAATTGCTTTTCCACCCTCAGTTCCATACAGCGACATAACGCTGTTGGCTTTGCCTTTGAAATCACCGCTGCTCAAGACCCGGTTAATTTGACTCTTGAGGGCCACAGGTACGCCTTCTGCGTTATCGGTAATTGTTTCCGACCCCTCAAAAAGAGGAAGGACAAGGGTGCCGTTGATGTTGTTTCCTGAACTGACTGTTACTTGCATGGTGTTCACCAAAAACTCCCACTTGGTTTTCCCTCTTGAAACCTCGTCCTAAAATCAATGAAAAAAGAATCCCGTTTTCGGGATGTGGGCGAGGGACGCAAACGGTATCAACTGGGTTCTTCGGAGCCTTCAATTCCGATCATCTCCGGGTGGCGTCGGTGAAGGATATTAGCAACTGCGACAAACCCAATCATGATGCTGAGAGGATGAAAAATACCGTATCCAATCAGGAAGGAATCCTCGCTTTGTTCTTTGAGCATCAGTGTACCGGGAACGGTTGTTTCATTCACCCATTGAGACGATTCAATAATTCGCTTCTGGTAATTTAAATTCCATGTTCCGTCTGAAGAAAATTTGAACCCTCCGACGTCAAACATTTCTGTGCTACTGTTGGTTGCGTTAACGCTGAAGAGAGGGGAGGCCCAAGCAACTTCTCCGTTTGCACCAAGATACTCTAGACTGGCATTGTTTGTTGTCGCTTGACCGTAGTTGTGTATGTCGAGCGACAATTGCCCATCACTGACTTCTATTGACCTTACATCAAGACGCGCCCTCCAGTACCAAACGTTGTTGATCAGATATCTCATGACATCCATTTCTTCTCCTAACCGATCGTTCAAGTTTTCAAACGAACCGGGGACAAATTGTTCATCATCTGTTTCAAATGTAAAGGTTGGATAGCCCATGACTCCGTAACCGTAATCTCTGCTGGTGCCACAGTTCGGATACAATCCTTGGTTAGCATTTTGTATGGGAATGCTGGATATATTTGCCTGAACGTCCTCTCGTATTTGCCAGTACAACTCCCAGTCTGCGGGTTGGTAAGCCCATTTGCCCCAAGGATACAACATAATCCAAACGCCAGTATGCATGGTCACGTACAGGTCGGCGTCGGCAACTTCGGCGTTCATGTAGTTAGAATTCGCAGCGGTTTCAGCTTCACTGAAGGCACTGCTTCCGGGCTGGGTCGTAGGACAGGTATTCCAATAATGGTCGTAGTTTCTGTTCAAATCAACTTGGTTGATGTTCCACCTGGTATCGATGTCGTTTCCATCTGGATTCAGCATGATCAAGATGTGAAGTTCGGTATTTTCCAATACATCAATCGCTTCTTGATTGCCTTCTGCCCATCCGTTGATGTACCATTTTGCAGACAACCATGCCAACGCTGTTCCCAAGTATTCGTTACCGTGATGTCCACCGTCAATGTAAACTACTTCTTTTGGACTTCCATCCGCTTTTGTTTCGGAAGACCAGTTCGATAATCGGACCACCCACAATGTTTTGCCCAATTCAGAATTTCCAACATCGCTTAGGTCAACGATTTCAGGATAATCATCGGCCCACCCGTTGACTTCAAGGGTCAAAGCAGCCCAAGTCATGTGAACATGGCCGTCAACCGGGTCTCCTGGCCACGCCTCTTCCTCGTTAGAATCTGACTGTGCAGAAGATAATGGAACGGTGGGAAGCAGCATACACAGGATGAGACCTATTGCAACCCGCATGTTCATTCCCAGCCGACTAACCAACAAAAACGCTTGCCTAAATGGTGATGTTACCAATCGCTGGTAAATGCATTTGGATTTGAAACCCTTTCGGCCTCGCGGGTCCAAATGCTTGGCCCGTCTGTGCTGTAAATGTCTGCAAATGGATCAATGTCCTCATCTTGGAGGTTGCGTTGCATGTATGCTTCGACACGCTCACGCAGGTCTGGCTTGAATTTCCAATAGTGAATCCTCCATTCTCGGCCGTCCCACAATGTTGTTTCCTCAGACTCTGTGGTCAACAGGTCGTAATCCTGAAACATGTAGAAGAGGTTACGGTCAGTAGGCTCTAGAGCATTATCAATGATACGATTGTAAAATCCAAAGAACCCTAGAGCGTGCTCAGCCATCCCTTGAGCGACCTCGCTGTCCATGTCCAAATCGATGTGTTGTTGAATCGCTTTCGTTAATTCTGGTAATGTCATTCCCATCTTTTTCACCCCGTTCGGGACGCCCTATGCGGCCAACATAGTACTCCCCGTTGCTATTTAATATTGTACTCCGACCCATATTAAATGTTCTACTGATATTCATGAAAACTGTAATTTGACCATCAAAAACGACAGGTATAGTTGTATCGGCAACATCATGAAGGTGTCGTTTCCCCCTCGGCTTTAATGGATGATGTCTTTGAGCAGGGGCAGTTTCTCGGTTTGGCTCAAACCGATGGACAAGTTGACGTCGTAGTTCTCCCATTGGCCTTTGAATTAACCACCTCATATGGAACAGGAACCGCAGGCGGGCCCGCGGCCTGCATTGAAGCGAGCGGACAAGTTGAACTGTTTGACCCTGTTCTCAACGAAGAATTGCCGGCCGGCAATGTCATCCGCACCGAACCAGTGTGGGAAGGAAATGCTGGAAGTTTGATGGGCCAGCTTGACGAGTTGGTCGATCATGTACGCCCGTGGTTCAACGGGCAATGTTTTCCTGTCTTTTTAGGAGGAGAACATGGAATCCTGCCTCCAATCGTTCATGCAGCGCGACACCACCCTCTGGTCAACAACAACCTTGACGCTCTCACCGTTGTACAAATTGACGCCCATGCAGATCTCCGTGAATCATTGGATGGAGAACCCTTCTCCCATGCCTGTGCTGCTGGACGCAGCCTTGACCTTGGACTTGGAAAGCTGCTTCAGGTGGGAATTCGTGCCTATTCGCTCCAAGAGGCTCAACTTATCGATTCGGATGACCGTATAACCACGTTCTTCGCTAGGGATACTCAACACCCTCCCGTAGGAAATGTTTCATGGAAGAAATGGCTGGAAACGTTGAGCACATTGTCCGGGCCCGTTCACATAACCATTGATATCGATGGTTTGGACGGTGCATTGGTTCCATCAACAGGTACCCCAGTACCCGGAGGCCTCTCATTCTGGCAGGTCATTGAAACAATTGAGACATTGTTCTCCGCACCCCACGCAACAGTAATCAGTGCAGATGTAAACGAAATCGTCGAGCAAGAAGGAACCTCGCTGACACAATTTACTGCCGCTTCAATAGCGACAAAAGTCATCGCGTGTCACATTAATGCTCGTAAACAGGGTCGTTGGAATCCAATCAAAAACAACGTCATTGAAGAGACTCCATCAAAATATTTCCAAACATGGGAGAGAACTGCTCCTTCATCAAATTGAAGAATGGAAGGCAAAAGCAACGACAAGGTGGGACCATGACTGACTATCAATCCCACGGCACTCATGTCTTTTTGGACTACAACGGCTATGACTGTGAAGAAGAGAACCAGGGTGAATGGATGCTCAAGGTATTGCAACACGCCGTATCTCATGCCAAAGCAAGAGAGGTCCATGCCCATGTATCTTCATTTGACGGGAGCGTATCGCCCATCGGTTTCGCAGCGGTCGTTCTTATCGATGAAAGCCATGTTACTGCACATTGCTACTCAGAACGCGGTTGGCTTGCCATTGACTGTTTTACCTGCGGAGAAAGTGACCCAAACATTATGGCTGATTTCATTCATGAGCGATTGAATGAATCAATGCCTAACCTCAAACTCATGCAACGTCAAGAGGTTGCTCGTTTTCTCCATGGTGCGTGACCTTATGTCAATTCGAGCCTTTGTTGACGAACATTACCATCACTTCAATGCAGGCGTGGTTCAGCGCGCTTCACGTTCAATCACGAATTTTCTTGACAACGATGGTAAATTGTTTCTCACGCTAGCCGGAGCAATGAGCACTGCAGAGATTGGACGAAGCCTCGCTGAAATGATACGACAAGGGCGCATTGCAGCGATTTCATGCACGGGAGCCAATTTGGAAGAAGACGTGTTCCATCTTGTAGCAAAATCGCACTATCAACGAATAGAAAATGTGGATAATTTAACCGCTGAAGATGAAGTAGATCTTTTTGAACGTAAACTCAACCGAGTCACGGACACCTGTATTCCCGAGGAAGAGGCTGTTAGAAACATTGAGGCTCAAATCCTATCCTTGTGGAAACAAGCAAGCAAAGAAGAAACTTCTTTCCTACCCCATGAATTCCTCTACAGGTTGCTGAATGAAGGACAATTGTATGATGTTTACGATGGAGACCCAAAGCATTCCTGGCTTTTGGCGGCAGCAGAAGCAAACTTACCACTTTTCGTACCCGGTTGGGAGGACTCAACTCTTGGCAACATCTTCGCTGCTCGGTGTTCTGAAGGGATCATCAATTCAAATGTCATAAAAAGCGGTGTTAATTACATGACTGCATTAATTGAATTTTATCGTACTAACACAATACCCTTGGCCTTTTTGCAGGTCGGAGGAGGTATTGCTGGAGACTTCCCGATTTGTGTTGTTCCTCTCTTGAATCAAGACCTTGGGGAAAGTGTTCCGCTATGGTCTTGGTATGCACAAATAACGGACGCTTCTCCTTCATATGGAGGCTATTCTGGCGCTCCACCCAATGAAAAAATCACATGGGGGAAACTCGAAGCCGATACTCCCCGTTTTAGCATCAACAGCGATGCCACGATCGTCTTGCCCTTGATCTTTGGATACATCATGGACCTTTGACTGCACATTGTCCCCAAAGTTTTGAAGAGGAGCGCCACCACCTTTTGCGTATGAAGCCAACGCGAAGAGCGGTATGTTTCGGAATGTTGCTCCTGTTTCTGTTCTCAACCGTGCCCATCCAAGCACAAGTTCCAACAGCCCCATCAGTCGCCATTTCGACCCAATGGACCAGCGATGGGGTCGGTGGCAATCTCCATGCTTACAAATTATCATTTTCAGATAACGGGACATATGAATTTAAGTTTAAGATCAATCATGAACGCAACGGTCTGTTTTTTGCCACTAATGATGATAGCTGGTCACATCAGTGGGGGTATGAAAACGACCAAAGGACAGCACTGGTAGAAGTAAACACCACGCTTGAATGGGCAGATGTCGTATCCTTAGAGGTGACGATAACAAAACAAAACGGCCAATCTCTACCTCAACCGATAACCGTTGAACGGCAATTTACTGTTGGAACCTGGAATCAGCCTATGGCCGACCACGAAATCATGTTGTCAACATCATGGGATCTTGACCAAGGATATCAAAACGATGAAGGTGACCAACAATTCATTCTCACTTTTGACGGTCAAGGATGGCAACAACGAACGGGTCAACAATTGGAATCTTGGGAACTTGGAAACGGTACATTCCGTACAGTGGAAACCGTTGACGGAGCAGAGACTGAATTGGACCTCATCTTTACACAACTGTGGAAAAACGAAACGATTGTTGGTGGTGTATTAACGCACCAGATTTTTGATGCACAAGGCTTTGGCACCTTGAACCTAACAAGTGACGAAGATGGAACCATCACCGAGATTCATGCAAATGTCTCCGAAGCCCACCTCAACCGCTCGCTGAGCAACGGGATTGTCGAGGAGTTGTTGTTGCTTGAAGCGACAGGAACTCTTGATGTGATGGAGCAGGCAGATGAAAATTCTTCTTTGGATATTAACGGCGAACTTTCCGTGTTCTTTTTTGAATACCACGATGTTGACGGAGTACGTGTTTTACAACACAACCAATTCGAAGCCATGGCTGACTTTGTTTTGATCGATGAAGGAACTCGGATGGATGTATCGTTGGATGGATTTGTACAAGTAGAACGGTGGGAAGAAGGTGTTCGATTGATTCACAAGGAGGAATTATGGGGTTCTGGAACGTTTGGTTTTGATGACGAAGACGAAAATTCAACTCTGGTAGTGAACGGTACCATTCTTGAAATTCACTCCAAGGTGGAGAACGGTACGACCCTAGCGGACAACCTCCATGTTGACGGGACCCTATCGGGGGACGTGCAAGGTACCTTTGGTATTGTTCGAGAAATCGAAGAAACGAATGAACAGGCCAATGCGAGCGGCCAAATGTTTCCTGTGAATGTCATACATCAGGATTCTTGGTTCAACATCACAGGCGTCAATGGAGGAAATTTCTTTGACGGTGCTGGCATTGGAGCAACACATAACGAAACTTGGGATTACCAGGTTGTTCACTCAGATTGGGATAACAGGACCGTACGTTTCGCTTGGAGAGAGACCGGCCCCAATCCATCAGAAGGTGATGAACGACCCGAACGCAGTCCTCAGCAAAAAAACGCCACAGCGCCAATTGCAGAAAGCGGCCTTGGAAACCTAACCGTTGGAAGGGAAACAGGGCTCATGCCAATACCGCTTCAAACCGGTGATATTCTGCGTTTGGACGGACAAGAAGGCCTACCGATGACGGTCACGGCAGGGATGACTCGGATCGATGTCCGAGACGGACACAACCTCACCGTAATCGACTGGACCGGTGCTTACGGAGTAAACGGTGAACTAGGAGTAGGCCAGGGTACCTTAATCTCCGCTGGACCGCTGAAGGGATTACTTTCAAGCGTTACTCGAACTCTTGCAATTCCTTTCGGCGAATCCGGTGAAGAGGCGTTCATGAATGAAACACAGTATCTCGAACGGGTGTTGTCGCCTGAAATCGTGGCTGCGGATGAAAACACACCTCCCGAAATCGGGTCACTTAGCCTGCAGGAAGGATTGGTTCTGGGTGAAGGCGGTAGCACAGCGCACCTCGAGGTATCCGCACCCGATGCAGAATGGAATGTTGTGTATGTACGAGTTGACCTCTCGCCTCTAGGTGGAACAACAATCAGCCTCAACGACCGTGGTTTAGACGGAGACTCAAGCATTGGAGATGACGTATACACCGCCTCATTCAATGTTCCCGGGCTTGAGGTAGGCCTGTTCGACGTAAACATCACTGCGGGAGATAGTTTTGGAGCTGTAAGCGAAGCAGTTGGTCAAGTTATGGTCGTGAATCAGGCGCCACGTTTGACCCAAGTAGAAATCGCCCCCTCAACGCTTCAAAGGAGTCAATCTGTCGTCATCAATGTACAAGCATACGACGGGCATGGCGTGACTTCGATGCAATTGGACCTGCGTGAATACGGCGGGGAAGTTGAATCGCTCTCGTTAACGGGGTCAGGTGATTCGGCAACTTGGGCGGGTATGTTTGTTATGCCAAACGGTATGACTCCAGGCCAACAGTCGTTGCTCATTCGAACAAATGACTCCCTTGGGGCAACCGGTCAGCATCGGATATGGACCCCAGTAGAGGGTTCAATTGGCGACCCTACATTTGGCCCTCATTACATTCAATCATCAAATGTCGTCCCCATACAGGTAACCATTCTCAACGATCGGCCAAGCATTTTCGCTGAATCCATCACGATTGAAAAAGATGGGACTGAACTCCAACCGATCACCGTGCAAGTAAGCGATCCTGATGGAATTGAACGAGTGCAAATCGATATGGGCGTCTACAAACCTATTGGGGAAACCTCGTGGCTTTTGATGCATGACGATGGTAAAAACGGTGGAGACGACCTCGCAAACGATGGAATCTATTCGGCCCTCTTATCGGTTCGCAGTGGGACGCCGATAGGACAACATGAAATTCAGATACGTGCGTTGGACTCCTACGGGGAATTAAACTCCACATCTGTGATGGTAATCCTTGAGATGCCAAATGCGGACGGTGATTCAACTCAAGGACTGAGTACAACTGTGTTGTCAATTCTTGGAGCAGTGTTGGTTCTCGCAGCTGGTATCGTTGTATTTTCGCTGACGAGAAACCAGGGTAAAGATGGTGAGAAGGGCGACCGTTTTGGAATGCAATGATAAATTGCAAGTCGGTAAGTTATCATTTTAACGCCGCCCTTTTAACTCCTCCGTTCAATACGGGGAGAGCCCTTAAACCACGACCAAGTTAGGGCTAGCCATGTCACTTGCACCTACCGATTATGACTTTGGCGTCGCGTCAAATTATTTCTTTGCTGAAACTATCACTTGCGAAAACGAAGAAGCAAGAAAAATGTACGTCCAAGCTTTTGGACACATGCTAAATTACAATCACGAAGAAGCAATCGCTTGTTTCAGTAAGTGTACAGAACTCGACCCAACTTGCGCAATGGCATGGTGGGGCATCGCTTATTGCGTATCCTCTAACTACAACTGGGCCCCAGGTTTGGGCTCTGGTCACGATTCTATTCAACAGGCAGTATCTCTCAAAGACGGATGCACTGAAATGGAGAAAGATTTGATTGACGCATTGGCACAACGCCACTCTGCAGAAGCACGAGACGCAGCGGACCCATCGGTTCTCAACATGGGCAACAGTCCTGAACTGAACGTTGCATTTGCTGAAGCAATGGCTCCACTTTATGATAAGTACAGTGGCAACTTGGATGTTACAGCAATTTACGTTGAAGCGTTGATGAATCTAAAAGCGTGGCAATTGTGGGATAAAAATGTAGCCACTGGAGAGATTACACCTGCCGATGACAATACATTGTTGCTCGTCAAGATCATGGAAGATGCTTTCGCAAGCAGCGAAGAAGCAAATGTGCACCCAGCTCTTTGCCACCTTTACTGCCACGCTTTGGAATTATCACCGTTCCCTGAGAGAGCACTGCCTGCTGCAGATGTTCTACGCACGCTCATGCCTGGGCTAGGACACTTGGTTCACATGCCTTCACACATCGATGCATGGGTTGGACAATGGAAAGAAGCAGTTGACTGTAACATTGCAGCGGTTGAAGCCGATGACAGGTACGTTGAACTCACAGGTAACGAGTCCCAATTTTACAAATTCTACCGCATGCACAACCACCACTTTGTCGTATGGTGTGCTATGTTTGAAGGCCAATATGAAATCGCTATGAAATATGCAAGGAAAGCCGTTGATACGCTACCTGCTGGAGATGAAAACTCCGGCGTCCAATTCATGCTTGCCGGTATTATCCCTATGGGGGCAATTTTCCTCGAGTCCTATGTCACAATGCCATGGCACGTGATGATTCGATTCGGTAAGTGGGAAGAAATAATCGCAGAACCAATGCACTCTGACAGAGATGTGTTCCCTGCTGCAATCGCAACACAGCACTATGCAAGAGGAGTCGCATACGCATCCATGGGAATGGTTCCAGAAGCAGAAGCAGAACAAGTTCTCTTTGAAGAAGCGCTTCAAAACCCAGCTCTTGCAGGCCGTGTACTTCACAACAACCTGATGTATCAAGATCCATCAGATGGACCTTGTATCTTACTGGTTAACGAAGCAGTTCTTTCTGGAGAAATCGAATACCGCAGACAGTTCCTAGCCAAAGAAAGAGGCGAAGCATCAGACTTTACAGTAGCATTCGACCACTTGCGCCGCGGAGTAGACCTTTCACTAAATCTAGCATACAACGAACCATGGGGCCAGATGCAACCAGTTCGTCACATTCTAGGTGCATTGCTTCACGAACAAGGCCATTATGAAGAGGCAGAAGAAGTCTACCGTGCTGACATCAAGTTGTGGAAAGACAACATGTGGGGACTACTCGGACTCAAACTCTGCTTGGAAGCACGTGGAGATGCTCCTGAAGAATTGGCTGAAGTAACAGCATTGTTCAACGAGCGCAGCTCAAGAGCAGATATTGTTCCTGCCAAGACTTGCTTCTGTGCACAAGACAGTATCGAAAAGAGTTGCTGCGATTGAACACGGTGCCAATGTGGCGAAACGTTCGGGTTGATGTTGCGACTCGCCCTTGATCATCCATCGATGGTTCGAACGATGACACCTGCTTCTTCCAACATTCCGTTTGAGATAGTGAAATCCTCTAACCATCGTTCTGGAATTTCTTCTGGCGATGGGTATACAACTTCTTGGATACCTGCTTGAATGAGTGAGCGAGCGCAACGGGAACATGGAGGCCACGTTACAAAAGCAGTGCTTCCCTTGAGCGAGACTCCGATCCGTGCTGCATGCATGATGGCATTTTCCTCAGCATGACAAATAAGAGGATATTTCTGAGTACGGTCCGTTAGCCGTTCATTATCGTCGCTGATGCCTCTGGGGAATCCATTGAAGCCAGTAGAGCGAATCTCACGGTCCTCCCCGACAACAACGCATCCAACTTTTGTGGAGGGATCTTTACTCCATCCGGAGATGTGTTTTGCCAACTCCAAAAAACGAATGTCCCATTTGTTTGACACGGCCCTCACTGCTCTCTCTACTGTGCTTTGCTCTATCAGTGCTTCGCTACAAATGAAAGGTTTTCTTCAGTAGCCCAACCCATTCCGTCCAGAATATTTCCTTGAAGGTAAAGGGACCCAATCGACAAAACAAGCGTGGCCTGGTCGTAGTGTTGCTTTACGAAAGCGACTGCTTCATTTGGCAGAGAATGAGTTGAGGTCGCAATATCAAGAACATCAAACCATTTCCTCAGCTCAAGAACCGGTACTGCAGGGTAACGACCTCCTTGCGGCTCGCTCAAAACGATGGCAAGTGGAGGAGTATCTTTGCAAAGTTGAATAAGAGGCCCCATTGCACCCTCCATATCTGTTTGAGGTGATGTCCCGACCAGTAAAACCCAGTTCCCTGCAATGATATTAGGATTCAGTGACAGTTCAGCGACCGCCCTAGAAATACCGCTGGGGTTGTGAGCTCCATCGAGCAAGAAAGTCGGCTCGGAAGGATTCCGTGACTCAATAAGTTGCATACGTGCCGCCCAGACACAATTTTCTGTAACGGGCGGGTCATTCACACATTCAAGGTGGTTCCATATTTCCTTGACCAAACATTCCGCCTCCTCACGAAATGAAGCGCCGTTTGGAACATCTACATAGGTGATGTTTGCAGGTCCGCTGGCTTCACCAAGTTCACTTATTCCTGCATGAAGGGCGGTCTCTTCAATGGTACTGCGGATGCCTTTCTCTTTCGGCATACGTACGATAAGAGGGCAATAGGCACGGGCAATGGCAGCTTTTTCCTTGGCAATTACGGTGAGATCATTCCCTAAGACGTCGGTGTGCTCCAAGGAAAGTGATGTGAGGACACCGATGTCTGCTTTGGTGACTCTCGTGGCGTCCAACCGGCCTCCGAGACCTGTTTCCATAACCACAACATCAACATCTGCTTCGCTGGCTACGATAAGGGAGGCAAGAAATGTAATTTCAAAGAAGGTGACGCTAATGCCTCTTGATTCGGTTGCAAGACGTACCTTTTCCAGTGCTTGATCAAAAACATCCGAGCGAACAGGAACACCGTTGATCCGTATGCGTTCTTCAACCCGTATGAGATGAGGGGAAGAAAACATGAGATTGGGGACGCCTTCGTTGGTCAAAGCCGTACAAAGAAGTGCACATGTCGTTCCCTTTCCGTTGCTTCCCGCCACATGAACAGTAGTATACGCTTGCGAAGGTAAATTGAGTGCATCAACAGCCTTTGAGGTATTCAACAAACCAAGAGCCATGCCCATCTTCTTGCTGGATTCCAGCCAGAGGCGTACTTCTGTTTCCCCCCTCATGTATCGTGGAGACCGTTGCCCACAATAGCCTCTTTCCTTCGCTCTTTTGACCCTGCATTGAACGCGAGGCTGATATGAGAGAGAGACTTCGCAGAACCATGACCGATGGTGCCGATGTGGGGGCGACGCCACGCCAAAACGAACGGTTCGCCCAAGTGGAAGACGAACTTCGCAAGGAAGACACTCTGCTTGAGTTGTTCAAAGAACAATGGGTCGGCATGGTCTCAATGGCTGGGATGTTTGTTGCAACCATTGCCCTAGCGAGCTATATGCGACCGTATTACGACGTTGGCGAACTCAAAGCCTTTGGAAGCAGCGGTGCCAGTCAAATTCGCTATGTGGCTATCGAACTCGCAGCTATTTTCATATTTACTGCCTTCATCATCTTTCTCGCAAAATACAAGAAAGACTACATCATCAAATATGGAATGATGGTTGTTCTCACCCTTGCTTTATTGTACAGTACCATTCCTCTCGCCCACGTAATGTTGATTGATTTCGAACCTGAACCCTTTGAAATGACGGAACAGGCTGCCCTTGAGGGAGATTATATTGGCACATGGGGCGATGATGGATTCATCACATCTGTTGTCAGTGGAACCCCTGGAGACTACAACGTCACTATGTCTGCATGGAGCGTCTCAAATGGAATGGATGAACCTGTTTGGTCGATGACACATAACCACTCGCTAAATGAGCCGGATTCAAGGGTAAGGATGTCAACGAGCCACGACATGATCACATTCACCAGCGGCGCCTGGGTTTGGACGGTGAACTCAGAAACAGGAGATTTAGTGAATTCCTATGCTTGTTTTGTTTACGATGAAGCAGGAGACCAACAACCGCTTCCGGCAATGTACACCGGTTGTGCCCTCGCCGTCAAAACAAACGATGCCATCTATTTGTTTAACACTGCTTCAGAAGTGTTGCGCTACAATACCTTTGATGACTATCCAGGGACCTTAGCATTTCAAGCCCGATGGAGCATGCCTCACATTGATTTTAGAGATGGAGTCATGCATTCTGAACTGCTCAATGACACGCTTTTGTTTTTGGCTGTACCCTCTGCCACTGGGGTCATTCACCTCGATGAATATGGAGGCGTTAGCGATTCGTTAGCCATGCGGCTTGACGGAGAAATTCGAATGGCGTACCTCCAAAACAGCACCTCATCCTTCACATCAACGGCAGTCGGAATATCTCCCTTCGCCACCGTAAACACATCAACTCTGCCCGATGACCAACAAATGATGTTGCTTGGAGAAGCAAACGGTGATGTAACGGGCGTGGAATGGAACGGTTCAGCATCACCCGGAGAACGCTTCGCTGTCCAAAGCAGAATGAATCTCAACACGTTGGTTGACGATGTCTCATCGGTGCAAATTGTTGACCTTGACGGAAATGGCTTTACGGATTTAATCATCACTGGAGAGAATAAGGCCAACCTATTGTGGGGGACCTCCCTCTCAAATGTTGGTTCTTTCCCTGTAGTGTCTGATGCGGATTTGACGTTTATCAGCATGGAAAACAATTCTGAACAATTGGTTTCAATTTCGCTGGACAGTACGCTTCTAACAATTGATGTTCAATCAGGAATGTTGGAAACCGATATGTTTCCTCTCATAGGCGTCCAACTCGAAACAGTACCTGTGCTCATTGGACTTACGGTTACCCTCATTCTCATGATTCTCCTCTACGTTCACAGCGAATGGTATGTCGTCAACACCACGGGGGTGTTGTTGGGTGCCGGTGTATGTGTTCTCTTGGGTGTTAGCTTTGAGCCACCAATGGCTATTTTGTTCATGATTTTAGCAGCAATATACGATGCATGGGCAGTATACAAATCCAAACACATGCTCGACCTAGCGGATACGATGATTGGATTGCGACTACCGATTTTATTGGTCGCTCCGCAAGATACCAACTATTCTCTTATTGAAGAGACCGAACAAACAAATTCAAAACGAGTTCTTTCTGATAAAGTTCAGACCAAGCGCAAGAAGAAACCTTCAACTGAAGCCATGTTCATGGGTCTTGGTGACATCATTTTCCCTGGAATGCTCGTTCTGTCTGCCTTACAATATCTTGACCCAAGTGGGGCGACTGCAGTAGCAATATCGACGCTTATTGGAGGCTTAGTAGGCTATGTGGTACTGATGAGTTATGTAGCGAGAGGAAAAGCCCAAGCAGGCCTTCCTTTACTGAACGGAGGAGCAATTCTCGGCTATTTCATCGGCGGCTTCATCTTCTTGGGAAGTGAAATTCTTCAATTCAATATCTCGTGGTGATCAACATGTTGGACATGCAAATCTTTCGTGAACAGCCCGAACTCATCCGAGCCGACCACACCAAACGAGGTATCCCTCACGACAACATTGAGAAAGTCATTGATCTTGACCAAGCATGGAGAAATCTGCTTCATGAAACCGACCAACTGCGCCGAGAAAAAAACGATGCTGCGCGAGGCATTGGGGCGGCAAAAAAAGCAGGTGACAACGAAGCCGCTCAAGCGATTTTAGCCCAGGTAGCTGATTTGGGAGCACGTATCTCCGAAATGGAAGCGAAAACAAACGATGCAATGTCACAACGCGATAAGATCCGAATGTCCATACCCAACATTCTCCATGCTGATGTCCCCGAAGGTGCCGATGAATCTGGAAATACCGTTCACTCCACTCACGGTACAAAACCTGAGTTTGAATTTGATGTTCGAACCCATAATGAATTGATTGAAATGAATCGTTGGGTGGATTTGAAGCGTGCAGCAAAAATCACTGGAAGTCGTTTCTTCTTCCTCAAAGGCGACCTCGCTCGGATGGAGTTCGCTCTTCAGAACTACGCTGTGGAGTTCCTAAGGCAGCGGGAATTTACCTTTGTACAACCGCCCGTGATGATGAATCGTGAGGCCTATGAAGGAGTTACCGACCTCGCAGATTTTGAAACCGTAATGTACGGGGTTGAACCCGACCAATTCTACATGATTGCAACCTCTGAACACCCGTTAACAGCCATGTACATGGATGAGACCATTCACGAAGACTTACTCCCTCTGCGTATGGTTGGAGTATCTTCTTGTTTCCGTCGGGAAGTTGGAAGCCACGGACAATCGGACCTCGGCATCTGGAGGGTCCATCAATTTACGAAAATTGAACAAATCATCATTGCAAAGCCAGAGGATTCATGGGCACTACACGAGGAACTGCTAACCAATTGTGTGGATTTGTGGAACAGCTTAGGCATCCATTATGAAATTGTCAATATTTGTACAGGAGACATGGGTACGGTAGCGGCGAAGAAGTATGATTTGGAGGCTTGGATTCCAGGTGCGAACCAATACAAGGAAATCGTTTCATGTTCCAATTGTACCGATTATCAAGCAAACCGTCTTTCAATCCGTTACGGCCAGCCTGGCCACCCAAACCAACCGATTGCACACACGCTCAATTCAACCGCAGTTGCGACCTCTAGGGCTTTGGTTGCTATTATGGAGCAGAATCAACTTGAGGATGGCCGTGTAAAGATTCCCGAGGTCTTGCAGCCCTTCATGGGCGGGCAAACCGTATTGGAACCGTGTACGTGGGGATAATCCAAACCCTGAGAACAACATTTCCACACACTGTGGGATGAACATTCATTCCGTCGTTATTGCGATACGTGTAACAAACATCCCAATTAAACAGCCCAAAGGAGCTACCATCATGCTCAAGAAAAGAACGGGAAAACTAACGAAGATGGGTTGTTTCGCTTCCATCAACCGCTCCCAAGTCCAACGGCCTGCGAGAAGGTCAAAGGCAAGGAAATGCAACCAACCTATGAGAATGACCTTGTCTTCAGAAAACATGTCAACGACCGATGAAGGCGTGGGCATTTCGCTGCTCAGTGCAAGAAGTATGGTGGGTAGATTCGGTATGACTGCAATGGTATAAGCAAGCAAGAGGGGAGCCAAAAAGAGCCATTCGTTGCTCATCATTTGTTTCGTTCGCTCGTGTTCAGGTGCAAACCACATCATCAACCAAAAGGGAAGAATGTAAAGGCTGGAAAACCAAAATAGCATGTCGATAAGGTCCATCATTGAATCCCTTCTTGTTCAGCCATGATGTTCAATGCTTCCCCTAGAACGGTGGTGTTGGCCCAGTATTTGTCAGAGGTCCATGCCAATCCGCCATCGCTTCCCAATACTTGGAGCGTTGGTGTTACCGGCTCTCCAAATGCCTCGTAAATCCCTACGTCTGTCATCTGCCCTGTATCTCGGTCAATGACCGTCGTAGAGGCATCTGGAACCAATACCGGCCACGGAGAATAGTGTTCGCTCGTATTGTCGCCATAACGACGCTCCACTGCTGAGGCGTCCTCAAAATCAGGATAACGGTGTACTGAGATAATTGTCGTGGTGTTGGATATGTTACCTGCTTCCATTTCCGAGCGTATGAGATCGGTCCAATCGTGACACCCACTGCAGCCTGCTGCAACCCACAACATGAGTATTGGACCGTCAAAACTGTTGCGTAGGTCGTGCTGACTACCGAGGTCTTCGGACCGGTCAAGGGTAGGAGAACTGAAGGAAACCCTTGCAGGTACGGCTGTTGGTTCAGTGGACTGAGTTGATTCCATCATCTCTGATTCCATTGGCCCGGTACAACCGGCTAGAACAGTGGTCGTAACGATGCACAGTACCAAGATTATTCTGCTCTTCATGCCCACACCTCAACCGTTCAGTATTTCAATCGGTGTTCCTACCAAGGAAACATCAGCACCCAGTAAATAGCGTCCCAAAACGTGCATTGGATCGATAGCATAACCGAACCGATGATGACGCGGTTGCTGTTGGGCAGGCTTTGCCGAGAAGACCAAGTCA
>CAXAHZ010000007.1:0-17078 GCA_963968875.1 uncultured euryarchaeote | reverse complement strand
GAGTGTTGAGAGGAGTGGCGACTTGGCATCGCAAGTCCGGTAACGTTCGCTGGGCCAATGGCCTCAACTGCAACACAGGCTGCGACTGCAGAATCAATTCCTCCTGAGAGGCCCAAAACAATCGAGGTAATCCCGGACTTCCGACAATAATCTGTAAGTCCAGTTACGACAGCATTGGTGATTTCTTCAATCGTGTCCTCTTGAGGGAGGTCCATGTCCTCGGGTTTGAGATGTTTAAGTTCGCTGTGCCCAATTGAGAGCGCATCTCCGACATTGCTCGCTAACCATTGACATTGTTCAGGGTCGTCTAAATTGATCAAAAGGATGCCTTCTGTCCAAGAGGGGGCAACAACTGCTCGGCCATCAGGCCATGCGACCATACTTCTACCGTCGAACAGTAAGTCATCGTTTCCTCCAACTTGGTTAGCCATGAGGAAGGGATGTTTGAGAACCGATGCTGCATGGCGAGCGACTTCCAATCGCGTACTGAATTTATCGCTGTGATAAGGTGATGCTGAAAGGTTGACCGTTGCGTTAATGTCCACTCCCTGCCTACACCATTCTGCAATATGTTCAATCGGGTCTTGTTCGTATGCGGAAGGCGTCTTTCCTGCGGATTGCCAAGCATCTTCACATACGGTAACACCCAGTGTCATACCACCGATTGAACGAGCGAGACCAGAGCGGTTTTCGGCAGCAAAGTAGCGAGCTTCGTCAAAAACATCGTAGGTCGGTAGAAGTTGCTTCTGTGCCACTATTCTCGAACTTCGGTCAGTCGTAATTGAAGCAACATCGGAACCGCATCGTACTACACCATTGCTAGGTAGAGAACGTGAGTCCATAGGAGGAATTGGGGTACCCACCAACAATGGCATATCGACAGGAATGCCAAGAGCCGCATCCATAGAACGTTGAATGAAATCTTTCTCGAGCAACAAATCACGTGGGGGATACCCGCATATCGCTAGTTCTGTAGAAACTCCGATGCTAGCCCCTTCGTTTTCCGCTTGCAGAGCTAGTTTTGCCAGCCGACCCGCGTTGCCATTCAAGTCACCAACGGTAGCATCCATTTGCAACAATGCGATGATGCTCATGTCTTCACCTCATGGTGGTTCTAAGGATGTTTGACAATTTCGCCATCAGCGTCCTTGTACCACCATTCATTCGTTGCTTTGTCGTGATACCACCAATAGCCATCGGCACCTTTGACCCAATCCGATTCAGCCTCTTCACTGGCTTGTGAACTCGCAGCATCATCATCTGAATCTTCCTCATCGTCATCATCATCGTAGTAATCCTCGTCGTCTTCAAGTTCGGATGAGTACTCATCCCAATCATACGATATTCTTGAACCTTGATTTGCAGTCATACGTTTCATCATGACCAGCAATGTAACGATAATTGAAAGGAAAAGGAAACCGGTCACGGTGCCGATTACTGGATTAACATCGCCAAAGACTTTCTCACCAAATGACGGTTCTTCTGCGGTACGAACATCAACCGTAGGGCCACTGCTTGTTACACCGTTCTCAAGGGTGGCTTCAACCCATTGGATTCCGGGTTTTGTTGGACCCCAATCCAAAGAAACCAAGCCGATTGCACCTGCTTCAGCGGTCACTGATGTACGCTGAATTACTTCACGGTTACCGCTAAGATCTACCGATTCAAAGAGTACGTCGATGGTTCCTTCCAGTGAGCCGGTGTTTGAAACTTCAAGTTGAACGGAAGTTGTTTCGCCGACATCGATTAAGAACCTGGAGTAAGAAATTGAAGAAGGCGACAATTCAAACTTGGGTTGCAGCCATTCCATATTCCATGTGGAGATCATAATACCTGCAGGCTCTCCACCGAGGCTGAGAACATCGTTACCAGCAAGGTCACGCCCGTCTATGCGAATGGAAACAGTCATTCTGTCCAGCATCATTTCGTCAGTTACTTCGGACAAATCCATCATCGCAAATACTTCCAGATAGTTTCCATCAATCTCATTGCCTACGAGTTCCATAGGAACACGCCCGGAGCGCAACGTGTCACCGGTTACAAAGTCTTCAACCCTCCAAACCAATTCCAGGGATTGAACATCGAGGCCACCCAATTCCTCAAGGACGACGCGTACTTCTTGCTCTTCGCCTCCGAGAATAGCCGTTGGACGCGGTGAGAGAACTTCTTTCGGCTCTGGACCTGTACCGTCCACGCGAATCCAACGCACTGAATTTTCTTTGTCCGTAAGGTCGAATCCTTGACCCTCAAGACAGCCGACTGCCCACGTTAGTGAGAAGGAACCGGAACTCACCGGTGCTTGAAGTTCAACGGACCAAATCCCATCAATGGCAGTTGCTTTCGCAGTTTGGCCTGCAAAGAAGACATCAACATCGCAGTTGAACTCTGGGATTGTATGCGTTTCAACGAATTCCAATGCCCCTGAAACTTCCATCTGAGTCAACGGAGTAACACGTGCACCATCTCCGATAAACGAACCCGATGTAAGGAACAGATTGACCGTTTCATCCGGAACACCCAATCCTGCAGAAAATCGCCAGCGGTGTTCTGGGAAGTTTTTCACTTCCTCTTGACCAGCGCGGTCTACGACTCGAATCGCAGGTTCCCTCCGGTTATCACCGAGGTCAGGTGTATTCCATCCGAATTCCATATCGATGTTCAAAAGCATGTCTTTCTCAAAAGGATCTGCGGGACCGTTGGCTCCCATCATTTCACAATCAGAGATGATGATGTGGGCGGATTCGGTAGTACAGTTTCCGGTGGTGAAATCCCAAAGGATGGACATGGTGTCACTGCCTTGATTGTTGGCGAGCATCACTTCAACGGTAGCAAGGTCAGAACCACCGTTTGGTTCAGTGATTTTGATATCAAGCTCATAGGGTTGAGCCGGATGCAACCAAGCCTTCCTACCGTCTTGCCAAGCAAAGGCATCGGCTTGCAGAGATGGAGCACCGTCAATGGCGAGTTGGTAAACGAAGAGTTGTTCCCCCTCCTCTGAGGACCCACCGTTAACGATTGAGTAACCGGACGGGTCGGTTCCTTGAATGTAAACGGCCACCTTTTGTCCCAAACTTGCCGCTGTATCATCCAACATCAACGTGTAAACTCCCGTCAAGGCGCTCATATCGCTTGGCAGGAGCAATGAATTTTGGGAGAATTCACCCTCATCAGGCCAACCGTTTAGATTTGAATCGTCAATCCATTCTTTCCAAACCATAGCACTGAGGTTGGTCGGAAGTACGGGTTGGTCCGTCACGGTGATTTGCATAATTTGGGTCGGGCTTGGAGTTCGATGGTCATAGCGTTCAACCGAGGAAGAGAGGACACGAGGCTTGACTGAATCCACAGTAAAGGTCCGTGTGATTTCTGTGGGTTCAATGATTGTTGAGCCGTTGAGGGACTCCAATCCAACCGACCACGTAACATCACCATAGGTGAATGGAATGGTTTCTGTAAAGTTCCAATAATTGGAGGTAAGTGAGGTTGTGTTGAACACCTCATTACCGCCGCGGTACAACGTTAACTTAGCATCTCCATCCACAAAAGCATCGTTAGATGTCACGGATTCAAATCCGACTTTCACCGAGAGGTTCATTTGTTCTCCGCCTCTCAAATATTGGCGAGTTGATGACATAGGGCCTGAGGCGTCAGAGAATTCTACCGACTTGATTTCAAGGTCGTTTTCGTAGCCCTGCTGGCTGATTGAGCCCCAAGTGTAAGAGAATGGGATGGCGACAACGCTGTTCTGCAAGACCGTTCTTGACGTCACGGTAACTTGCATTGAATCGTCCCAAATGGGTCGCAATCGGAAGGTGATGTTTGCAGTAACTGTCATCCCATTCTCAACCGTTTCAATCGGGTGGTCGGGATGGAGCTCTACCATTGAAGAATCACCCAAGCCAACTGGATTGGCACCGTTGGTTGGGAACACCCACGTTGCATGATTGTCTTTACTGATCACATCAAGACGATGCTTGACAACATTGCTACCGATAACCTGGTATTCGGTCTCAATCGTTTGCCAATTTTGGCTTGGCGTGAGCACCTGAGGAGCATCACGCATGACTCCGTTTTGGAGTATAACGGTGCTCGATGTTTGGAGGCTAACAACTTCTACGGTTAACCCACCGCGCTCAACAGCGATAAACGGCAAGGGGATGGATTGCATTCCCGCAACATCAACCACGGATGTTCGTGCTTGGTTAACGCCCATCACAAAGTCTGAATCGGCATCAGCGATAAGATTGTGAGAACCGTTGTATGGGACATTGAGTCCTCCAAGTAGAACCGTTCCCTGTCCTGAAACTTCCAGGCTCACTTCGGTGAAATCTGTCCCGAGCATGTTGACTGCTGTACCAACTGATGCTACACGAGTTGTGAAAGCGTTGAATTCCGATGCGTTGAGATTGAACCCACCGCTGGTCGCTCCATCGTAGGAGCGATTTGCAATCAAATCACCTTGAACAAAGAGAGCTATGTCCTGAACGGATCCAGAAGTCGCTAGATACGAGAACGAAAATGCATTCATTTCTGAACGAGGCACCCACACCTTGGTGATCGTTGGGGCACCGCTGATTACAGAGAGTTCCACTTCATCCAAACCGTTGGCAAACCGGTCCTGCCAACCCCATGCACCGACTCTTGCGTCACTGCCACCCCATTCAAGGCGTTCATCAAGATTGAAGTCCAATCCGGGTTGAGTCGGATATTGACCACCAAACATTTCGTGACTCAATTCGTCGACCGTCCAGGTGGTGAAGTTGCTCATGTTGCCATCAGCCGGTGGCAATGCAACCACCTTGACTTGCATGCCAACTACGTCAGGAGAAACGGTTGGTTGGAAGGGGAGAGATACATTCACCCAAGCATCGTCGGGGTTGAATCGAACTTGAACTTGAGCGTTGGTAACGTCTCCATCCAATTCAGCATCGTAAACTGGTGCACTTGCAAGGTACCATGGCGAAGTAAGACTGTCGTTTGCACCACCCGAAACCGTTGCGATCGGAGAAGGTTGCCATGCACCGGCTGAGTTTTGAGTAAGTATCCATCCTCTTTCGGCTGGGTCGGTTTGGAACGATTCTTGCATAACGCCGTCACCGCTTAACGAATGGACAACAGGCATGCTGCTTCCGCCGCTGTTGAATTCCAAATGGATGCGGACTTGATCGTAGACATCTGCGTCTAACATTTGCAGAGGGATTGTGTACGTGTTGGAACCGTGCATTCCTGGAATAACTTGACCCGCTGTGTCAAGAACCGACCAGTTGAGATAGGCGTCCACAGGTACGGTTGCCTCAATGTGAACGGGTGCATATGTGTCGGAGTTCAAGATTTGAGTTGAACCTGATGCATGGCCGAGGGTTGGGCTTGTCCAATTGGATTCTGGAGGAGATGCAATGTGAACATCATCCACAAACCAGTAATCGCAGCAGGTTGAGCTTCCAGCGTTCTGATGAATTCGGAATTGGGAATTGGTATGGAGTGCCGCAGCAGGAAGAGCGGTCATGAATTGAAGATTTGTGGTTTGCGCGCCGCCTCCCATAAAGGTCTGGAAAGCGGTCCAGCCGCCGGCGGAAGTTTTGTACTGGAACTGCAGGTTTTCGTTGCTGTCAGGAGTTTCACCGCAACCAGACCGTCCTTCATGCACCCATGCGTGGAACGGAACGTTAACTCCGCCTGCGAGATTGATTACCGGCGAAGTTGCATACGTTGACCCGGCATAAGTCCGGATGGAGCCACCGCTTGTCCCGTTGAATCCACAGGCTGGAGTGGTCACTCGTGAGGAATAAGCATTGGAGAATGTCCACCCCTGATTGTTGGTATTAAAATCCCAAAGGTTTCCAGCCGAGGTGCCGGTAAGGGCGTCGTTTGAAACAACTGTTCCGTTGATGAGCGCATCTGAATGGGTCCAATCGCTGTTGCTGTTCCAGAGGAAGCCGGATTGCGCTGGTAAAATTTTTGGTTTGAAATTCAATTCAGCGCTCGTCAGAGGTTCACCGGATGGTAAATCCAACTTAAGCAAGCTGTTTGGAGATGATGAAAGTGTTAGATCGGTGCTATCACCAGCTCCGACGTAACTTGGTTTATCATCATCTAAAACTGCATCAATGTCTTGGTATTCTTGGCTCCAATCAAGCATTGAAGCCCAACTGCTGAACATAAGTAACGTAACGAGAATCAATGCTCGTCCCCTCACCGACCTATCCGCCATGCCTTTGGGTAGGCCCCAAAGGACTTGAAGCATACGCCTCCATTTTTTTTACTTTTCAGCCCGAAAATTGAACAATCCCTTCTATCCGCACACTTCATCAAGGATTTAACCCAAATGAACCATTTTGGGAGTGAGGTTGAAAACAAGTCCGCAGGTGGAAGGGTCATGACTCAGCCATCATCTGCTGGTGAATTGGATGCAGTTCGCTTAGAAACAGAACTGTTGGAACAATGGAAAGCGGAACATGCGTTCCAATCCTCCATCAAAAACCGACAGGATGGGGCACCGTTTATTTTCCTTGAAGGCCCACCGACGGCAAACGGTAAGCCGGGAATCCACCACGTTGTTGCTCGGACCTACAAAGATCTCGTATGCAGATGGAAAACCATGGAAGGATTCAGAGTTGAACGCAAAGGCGGATGGGACACGCACGGTTTACCTGTTGAAATCGAGGTCCAAAAGCGCCTTGATCTGATGAGCAAAGAGGCCATTGAAAACTTTGGCATGGATGCGTTCAACCAAGCATGCCGTGAATCGGTTTGGACCTATGAAGCAGCGTGGCGTGAAATGACGGAACGCATGGCCTATTGGGTTGACCTGGACAATCCATACGTCACACTTGACAACAATTACGTTGAATCGTGCTGGTGGGCTTTGAAACAGATGTTTGACAAAGGGTTCCTCTACAGAGGACACAAGGTTTTGCCCTATTGCCCTCAAACTGGAACCTCATACTCAAGCCACGAAGTCGCATTGGGCTACAAGGAAGTAGCAGAGCCATCGGTATATGTGAAGTTCAAACTGGTTGACGAAGATGCATCCATCCTGGCTTGGACCACAACACCATGGACCCTTCCGGGTAACGTCGGACTTGCAGTTGGTCCCGAAGTAACCTATGTGCGCTGTAAAGTCAAAGAGGCTGCTGGGGATTCATGGACAGGTGCAGGCGGTGCAGAGGTTGGAGAGGAACTCATCCTTGCTAAAGACCTCATGAAGGAAGTCCTACGTCATCATGTTGATGTCATCGAAGAATTCCCCGGAAGTTCCCTTGTCGGAAGAGCCTATGAGCCGTTGTTCCCAGGAGCAGTCCCCCGCAATGACTCCACAACAGCATGGACCGTTCTTGAAGCCGATTGGGTCACTACAACCGATGGTACCGGCGTTGTTCATACTGCAGTGATGTACGGTGAAGACGACTATAACCTCGGCATGGAAGCGGGACTTCCGGCCTATCACACCGTTGCTATGGACGGTAGTTTCATTCAAGGAACTCATCCAGAATTGGATGGGAATTACGTCAAAGATTGTGATTCGATCATCATCGGCCTGTTGAGTACACCCGGCGGGTCAAACGCCAAAGGACCCCAGAGTGGCCTGCTCTACAGAGAAAAAGAGTATTCTCACGACTATCCACACTGTTGGAGAACCGACCACCCTCTCCTGTATTACGCCATGGATTCATGGTTTGTACGAATGACTGCGGTCAAAGAACGGCTTCTGGAATTCAACGATGAAGTCGAGTGGGCTCCAGACTGGGTCGGAGAAGGACGATTCGGAGAATGGCTTCGCAATGTCAAAGATTGGGCGATTTCAAGAGAACGCTATTGGGGCACCCCCCTTCCAGTTTGGCGAACCGAGGATGGAGAAATGAAGTGTATCGGCTCCATTGCTGAATTGCAAGAAGAGGTCGCAAAAGCTATTGCAGCCGGTATTGAAAACCCCGAATGCCCGGATGATGTTGACCTTCACCGGCCAATTGTCGATGGATTCACACTCATTTCAGACGATGGCAAGCCGATGCATAGAGAGCCATTCGTCATGGACTGCTGGTTTGATTCAGGATGTGCATCATTTGCTCAATGGCACCACCCGTTTGATGGTGGAGAACAGTTTGATGCCTCGTTCCCAGTTGATTATATCTGCGAGGGTGTAGACCAAACACGCGGTTGGTTTTACACACTTCTAGCAGTATCAACAACCGTCTTTGATAGCAAGGCATACAAGCGATGTCTTTCTCTTGGTCTCATTCTTGATGCAGAAGGGAAAAAGATGTCAAAATCAAGAGGAAACATCGTTGACCCGTGGGACCATTTCAATCGAGAAGGTGCCGACGCAACACGCTGGTACATGGTGACTGCGGGAGCACCATGGAACCCGCTCAAATTTGATTCCAATGGAGTCCGTGAAACCTATGCCAAAATGTTCCTCACCCTCTGGAACGTTTACAAATTCCACGTTGATTACGCCGCTCTTGATGGATTTAATCCTGAAGCCTCACAAAGCGATGTGAATCAGCGTCCTGAATTGGACCGATGGGTCCTTTCGCGCCTCAACACGGTGGCGAGCGAATACCACGATGGTTTTGTCAACTGGCAATTCCACAAAGCTTGTCGTGACTTGGAGGATTTCGTCGTCAATGACCTTTCGAACTGGTACGTTCGCCGAAGCCGACGACGCCTGTGGGATGAAGCGGAAAGTGGAGATAAGTTGGCGTGTCAACATACGCTGCATGAGGTACTTGTTACGCTGTGTAAATTGATAGCCCCAGTCTCTCCATTCATGGTTGACACCATCCATCGCAACCTCACGGGAACATCCGTTCACCAATCCAATTGGCCCCTAGGAATTCCCGGGACGATTGAGGGTGCAACTGCCGATGAATGGGACATTCAAGCCGCGAAGGCTACGGCTTCTCTTCCACCTCATGATTCAGCCCTTGAGGCATCGATGAATCTCGTGAGGGAACTCGCAGAGGCGGGTCGTAGAATACGAATTGATAACAACCGACGACAACGACTTCCTTGCTCACTTGGTTACATTGTTGCTGGTCCGGATTTGTCTGCATTCCATGACCTGCTAGCTGAGGAATTGAACGTTGAGCTTATTCATGTTGAGAACGACCTCGATCGGTTCCAGCGTATCGAACTTGCACCGAATTTCAGAGCGCTAGCTCCCAAAGCAAGAGCACAAGTCAACGATGTCGCCAACGCCATCAAAACATCTGAAGACCCCGTGGCCCTTCTAGCTGCGATAGACGGTGGAACTGCGACCGTGTTGGGTATTGCCATTGAGCGTTCCGATGTTGAGGTTAAGCGTGTTGAACGAGAAGGATTTGCTGCACAGACGGTCGAAGTTACAATGGGGGACATGACGTCTCACGTGAGTATCGTACTGGACATGAACGACACCCCTGAACTTCTTTCCAAGGGCATGGCAAGAGACATTACACGCCGAGTACAGGCCAAAAGAAAGTCACTGGACCTTGATTTGGAAGCCACCATTCAGTTGGAAGTGTGGATGGAAAACGCTCCTTCTATGATGGCCGAAGATGAAGCATGGGTGGCCAGTGAAACCCGTACTTCATCGTGCACGTTCCATCCCGAAGGTGCAGCTTCCCCTCCAGATGCAGAACGGTTTGAAGTTGATGGCACCGTTGTCCATTTCACGGTTTCTTGAGGTCGGAGAATGCGGGTAGTATCGCTTGTGCCAAGTTTGACCCTGACACTGTTTGACCTTGGTCTTGATGCCACATCCATTGTTGGCAGAACTCCATGGTGCATTCATCCCTCGGAGCATGTAAAAGAGGTCCAGGTAATCGGGGGCACCAAAACACCTTCACGTTCTAAAATCAAAGCAGCAAAACCCGATTTAGTGGTCATGGACCGAGATGAAAACCCCAAAGAAATCTATGATTGGTGCGCTGATGAAGGTATAGCAACGTACGTTTGTGATGTGAAACATCCCGAAGACGTGCCTGCAATGTTGCGAGAACTCTCTTCAAGGGTTGGATGTCAATCAAAAGGAGAAGAACTCGCTGGTGAACTGGAGAATGTGCTCAGAGGTTGTGTAGGAACCAACACTCGGGGAGTTGTTGTTCCGATGATTTGGCATGAACCCCTTATGGCGGCAGAATCCGGGACCTATTCGGCAGGTGTGATTGAGGCTCTTGGGTTCAATGTGCCTCGCTTTGAAGAAAATGGAACCGGATATCCTATTGTTTCTGCACAATCACTCATTGAACATAACGTAGAGGGAATACTTCTCTCTAGCGAACCATATGATTTTGCCCTAGAAGAAGGGGTAGCAATTGCTGATGCGGTAGTAAAACGTGGTGGGAAAAGGCCATGGGTCACGTGCATTGATGGTGAAGCATTAACCTGGATGGGGTCGTTCTCCGCACGGGGAATCCTCAAACTAAGCGAGGATTTAGCATCGTTTGGTCAGTTTTCGTAAAGCGAGGCTTCAAATCACGCCGCATGAACCGGTAACCATGCGTCGGACGGTCCTGTGTTTGGCATTGGTTTCATCAATGCTGCTCGCTGGTTGTTTTGGTGATGGAAGCGGAACCGTTCCCGAAGAAGAGGTTACGTCCATATGGGAATCTTACCAGCGAATAGACCAACAATCACATTTACTTGAGTCACAATTTATGACCGTGGATTTGCGCACAAATGAAACTACCAACACGACTTGGGCAGTATTTGATGCATCATACGGCGGCAATTGCTGTGAACATTATCTTGCCACGTCAATCGAGGGGCAAATATTGAACATCGGAGGCGAATATCCCGTCTTTTCAGTCGATAGAGGTCATGAATGGGACACATACATTCCAGGAGCACTTCCCGACACTCAATGCCGAACATTTGTACCAACAAACCCTGGTCAAGAGGGATTGGGAGAAGGGAGCATTGTGCAAGCCACCAACGGAGATATCATCTCGATGTCGTGGTTCCCATATGTTGGAGGAGATTTGAAGCTTGACAAGTTCTATGCCTTGCTCTACGATGAATCCGAAGGCGAATGGACATGGTGTTACAACCGAATTACAGAGCCCTTCTACGACCGTTCATGGCAAGTTGAAGTTGTTGGACCCATCAGCTCATCACTTGGTAGTGGAGAATGGGCCAGCGTTGTCGTGTCCAACTTTTGGCATCAAACCCAAGATGCGGGCGGACAAATCAGCGTTGATGGCTTGAATTACTATCCATTCCAATTCCCAGACCGTGACGGTGGAGACCCGGCGATTGACCTTGACCTTGATTTCACCTCAGCGGATTTGCCTGCATACTGGGATGTAAACAAGCCGCACAAAGAGATGCGAGCCTTCCCTGTTCCAAGCGGCGGCCTCCTGTTTCCTTCGTATTACAACAACGGAAATGCTGCCTTTATGGACACAACGCTTTCATGGAACGAATTGGAAGTTCAATTCCCATCTGAATACTGCCAAATAGACCGCTCGGGAGCAATACACTGCGTTACAAACTCTGGGACTACGTTTACGCATTACATGTCAACTGACGGTGCTAAAAATTGGAGCAATTACACCTACACTCTCGGTGAAACAGCCTCACAGATTGAAGAATGGGAATTCCAAGCAAATGGAGAGCTTGATCTGTTTATCCTCAACGTCCGCTATCAATCCACTGAAGGGCCAGACGTAGACACCGTCTACCACGTGAGAGGCTACAGCGAAGACATGAGTCCGGACACACTCACCTATGTTGGTCAAGGAGATTTAGACTCTACGTCCGGCGCAGGAAACGATATTCGATTTGACTTTGCATCCCTTGGAATACTCAACGACGGTGGGGTTATCGTCGCATATCACGATTCAACCGATCCTGATCCGTTGTTTGCTGTTGAGTTGGAACTTCCTAACTGAGACCGTTACGCAGGTATTTAGTGACCCTGGGTCAACTTTCAAACCGAGCGAGGATTGAAGAAAACACATTCTGGATGGAACCCTCTGTTTTCTGCTCAAGACGGCGAAGAATAAGTTCAGGAGTAGAACGAGCGAGATAATTCCTCCTCGGTGTCCGGTCAACGACCAATTCCAAATCTTCACCAAGACCTCTTGCCTCAATTCCATCAACTCGCAAATCGTCCCGGTCTACAGCCTCAATAATGGCTGGAGCCAAGTGCGTGACAAGCATCATTGTCGTATCGAGTTGTGATTCAGCTGCAAGAAGCATACCACCGATGATTCGGGCTCCTGCCCCGGGTTCTGTAATCGCCTCAAGTTCGTCTGCCAAGATGAGTTTTGGTGTGTTGTCGCTCACAACCGATGCGAGTTCAATCAATGTCTGCTCCAGAGCACCGGCACTTTGCGTACCTCCGGCTTTTGCCAAGATATGGAGGGATTCTACCTTACCAATTCGTGCTTTTTTAGCAGGCACTGGAAGGCCCATATGTGCTAGAATAGAGGCATATGCAAGACATTCAAGCAGGGTCGTTTTCCCTCCAGAATTAGCACCGGTGAGCAGTGCTAGCCTTTGTTGGTCTCCTTTCTTAGCAGCCTTTCCAAGCCCGTAGGTTACGGGTTCGGGGTCAATTCCGAGAAGGATATGACGGCCCTCTTCAAGCCAAATCCCATGCTCGACAAGGTCGGGCATGGTGCACCCATCGTGCATGGCCCACCTAGCGATGGCCAACCACTGATCGCATTCGATCAGTCGCTGGATTGCTCGCTCACACGGTGCCTTCATCGGACCGAGGCGATGCGCTAAATTCACGAGATGGTCTGTTTGTTCGGCTTTCAGTTTTGACTCGAGAGCAGCGTCAATGCCATCGATCGTTTGCCGGTCAATTTTAGCAGGCCATGCCTTGGTAAAAATCTCGTAAGGGCACCTCATGCCAGCGGGTGTTAAGAATTCTGCAAGGTGGTCTCGGGCACGTTGCATGGCTTCTTGTATAACATGGCCTGTTGCTTCCTTGAGTTTTCTCTGAAAGGCAGCACCGTCTGCTAATGCTTCGAGCAGTTCAGCCCCGGATAAGGCCATTTTTGCATCGTTCATCGCTTGCTCCACTTCTGCGTTAACCTCTGATTCAAGGCGCTTCGCCTCACTCCAAAAACGGTCTTTGATGTGAGCGACTTCTTCAATCTTGGAACCGTCACCTAAGGCATCAAGCGAGCTTGGTAGGTCCGATAAATCGGTTAAACTCTGTTTCAAATTAACAAGGGCAAGGTTATCCAGTGTATTCTCAACGCTGAATTCGTCAATAAGCGAACATAGGGTATTGAGAGTTTTGCGATTGAGGTTAAACCAGTCGATGGTACGTTCTGGGACAATGAGCGAAGGCTCCGGGGTTTGACCAAGAACAAGCCATCCATCTGGAGTCTCCATCGGGGCACCCTTGCCAACCCATGTTACCGTTTTGAATACGGTGTAATCCTTCCATGTTTCCTGCTCACCAGGCTGCAACACTCTGCAATATTTTTTGAGAGAATCCATTGGTTGTTGCGAAACGACCACTCGCTCATAGCGTTCATTGACTTCTTTCAGTCTGGAAACCGATGCCCATTCAACTTGTTTTTCTTGGAGCCATTTGTTGGGCAACTTCATCGCTGCTGTGATGTATTGACGACGAGTCTCAGGGGCCGGTATCGGAGTGAGTAGACTCATGCGCTCGCGGGAAGGTGCTGATGCTGCAAATGATTGAATGTGCGTCACAAGTTGTTGATGCAATCTGACTGCTTCCTTGGTCGCTAAGAATTGACCGCCATCACCAGCATAACTTCGTGCGAGCGACAACGCTCGTTTGGCTGAAAGCCCCTCAACTTCGGCTAAACGTCCAACATCACCCGATTCAAGAGTGGATACCACCGCTTCTTCGGAGCCGAAATGTTCAGCCATTTTTTGTGCCATTCGTTCACTAACACCATGCAGAGCGCTCAGAACCATAGACGCCATCGTTTGTCAAGGGCTTAAGAGGATGACGCTGACCGCCAGGAATACATCCGCTATTTCTTGATTAAATTGAATCTTCAGCAAAATCTTGCGCTGCTTTCTCCATATTCATGTATGGGTGCTTGGAACAGGTCGTCACATGTTCGATTGACCGTTGGGAGGGTCATGGTAGCGCCTGCCCAATTGATGGTATATCCACCAATGGATGCTGGCGATGGAACATAGTCCTCGCCCGTTTGTGTCAACGTAATGGTGATGGATTGGCCGGCTTCGATGAAGACATCCATCGGCATGAATTCCATTTTCCCTACAACCGTAGAAAAGGCAACGAGAGCAAGTCCTCCATCGCGCCCACCATCAGCAAACCGGAAATCCATGACGGCGTGACCAAGTCGCAGACCTGAGTCGTCTGACATCTCCAAGAAGGCATGGGCACCGTTGGCTGTATGGGGTGTAATAGGAATATGGAATGTTGGCATCCCTGCAATGTAAGTGTCTGAATCAAACGGACCGTAGGTAAGCGTAATGGTTTCTGTGGCGGTGATCATAGAAGCACCGGATGGATTCATGTCAGCGCCTCCAATCTCAAGATAGAAGGTATCTTCAGCTGGATAGGTTGCTTCAAATCTCCAACCGCCTCTGTTATCTTGCATTTCAACTCCGAGTTCAGGAGCACGCCCTTCGTCTTTGAGGTACCAATCGAACCAGTAAAGCATTTCATCAGCCCAGTCCCACCGTAGCGTGTAAGGATAGGCTTCCAATCCTTTACCTGAAGGCAGAGTGCTGTGTCCAGAACTACGGTCTGGGTAATCATGAGCCCATTGACCTGCGAGAGTTTTTACCTCAATTCCTGCGTCTTCTACGATTTGATGAGTAGGGAAGGCCATATGTGGGTCGACGTTCCAATCCTGCATTCCTTGGATGATGTAGACTGACCCGTTGTAATTCTCAACGACACGATCCAAGAAAGAACGCTCAGTCCAGTAAGGGTTTCCAGCGTAATCAACCATGCCTCCCGAGAGATAGGCGGCGGGTCCATTGACATATCCTGAGAGGTAGCCTTCACACAAATTTTGTGGGTCTTCGGCGTCGCCGTCAATTCCAAAGGAGCCGTAAACTCCGTTGTGCATGATCATACCCCGAGCCTCCATGCTACCGTTTCTCCACATCAATTCATGGACACCAATAAGTCCCGACATGGGTACAATGGTGGCCAAATGCGGATTGCCAAATGTTGCTGCTTGCCAAGGGGTTGAACCGTCATAGGATTTACCGATGAGGCCAACATTTCCATTCGACCATGACTGGGTACCAAGCCAAGTAACCGCAGCATCAATACCACGCTGTTCGTCAGTACCCATCAAGTCCATGCAATGGTTTGATTCTCCGGTACCAAATACAGAGACTTGTGCAACTCCATAACCGTGAGGAACATAATTTTCGATTAACATTTTACCAAGACGGTCGGCGGGAGTAAGTGCGTCGACGTCCCCATCGTTGTAATACGGGCCAACCTCTGCGATTACCGGAACGAGACATGATTCCTCTAAACTCTCGGCCTCGTAGTCACATCCCTCGATAACGGGTAACCAAAGGCCTAGATGGACCTGGGCATCTCCGGTCAATCCGGAACCACCATCTGCTGCAGTAATTGATGGGACTTCGACATAGACCGAACGAACGATATCAATTTCATAACTGCCGTTTTCGGTCACCCGGGAATATATGTCGCTGTCATCATAGGTTACCTCGGTTCGCTCCCAAGGGTCTCGATAAACATCGTACAGGGCTTCAGCCTCTTCCGATACTGCTTCTTGTTCACCAAAACAACCGGCAAACATGCTGGTTGTGAAGAGGATCATGACAAGCCAAGGCCTAAGGTCCATAATGGGACCGGTGAGGCCCCATTTCTTGAACCAATCGGATGCTTGACCCTCAGGAATCTTGGCCTTCTTTTTTACTTGCCAATTCTGCACGCACTTCATCCATATCGATTTCCATGACTTTCTCGATAAGGTCGCGAAGGGATGCCTCAGGAAGTGCGCCGGGTTGCATGAAAACACCTATGCCTTCTTTGAAAACGATGGTCGTAGGAATTGACCGAATTCCAAACATACCAGCCAACTCTTGTTGGTCTTCGGTATCAATTTTCCCAAAAACAACGTCGGGGAATTCTTCTGAAACACGCTCATATACTGGACCGTAAGCTTTGCAAGGACCACACCATTCCGCCCAAAAATCCAAAATAACGAGGTTATTGTTTTCAATTGTTTCTGCAAAGACGGGTTCAGTGAGGTCAACGGTGGCCATAAGACCTCGGGGGCATTGGTACCTTTTGAACTCATGTCATAAAATCAAAGACAACAAGGGATTGCTTGATGTGCTCGGTCGTGTTCCCCGTTCTATGCGAAACGGTAGTTTACTCGCTATCCTGCTCTCGGCTTTGTTCTTGGTGTCCACGGTCGGACCCCCAATGACCATGCAAGATCCCCATGAAGTCATGCCTGCTAACGGTCGGGATTCAAGTGACATTCGGATCAGTGAAATTTTGGTCTCTGCATCTTCCGAGGATTACAATGGAACCGATTGGAACAACGACGGCTATTACGGCTCTTCATCGGACCAGTTCATTGAACTTTGGAACAGTGGCTCAGAAACGATTGATGTTTCAAACTGGATGTTAGATGATACAATCGGCGAGGGATCTGCACCTTGTAGAATTGCATGGAATACCACCATTGAGCCAGACGGTTACATCGTCATATTCCGTGACAGTTCCCGGATTGAATTGGATTATTTTGATGCTGATTCCGCCAGTATTTCTGACGCAAATGGAAATCTCATCGACGTGATTTCCTATCCTCCCGAGGACTCATGGTGGGACACCTCCTACGTCAAAGACGCCTCGGGGACGGTGACCAAAGTAGAGCCCCCTACCCCTGGATGGTCAGGCTCCGCCACATATGTTGTGGCCCAAAATATGGTTCGCTGCTACGGACTCAATGACGACGTACACGAGGGAGCCTATGTTCTCAAAGGCAGAGTTGTCCCCATGACCGGCGAGGCTCACGTCATCAATGAAGGTCATATTTTGGTTCAGGATGGGATGATTGAAGCGGTTTGGGAAGATAACATTCCATCAAACATTCAACTTTCCAATGTCCCAATCATTGAAA